>NZ_JAWOAI010000454.1:0-8270 GCF_033194735.1 Streptomyces sp. W16 | reverse complement strand
CCGGCGCGGCACCGGCAGCCCGCAGCCCGCCCGGACCAGGTCGCCGAGGGTGAGGCCGTAGCGGCCCTGGAAGGTCTCGCCGGGGCTCTGCCCGTGGTCGGAGAGGACGACGATGCGGTACGGCCGCGGGGCGTGCTCGGCGACGTTCTCGATCAACGCGAGGGCGCGGTCGAGGCGTTGGAGGACCTTGGCGGCGTCGCGGCTGCGCGGTCCGGAGTGGTGGGCGACCTCGTCGTAGGCCACGAGGTCGGCGTAGACGGCGGTGCGGCCGGCCAGCATGTCGCCCATGACGGCGGCGACCACGACGTCCCGTTCCACGACGGTCGCGAAGGCGCGGACGAGGGGGTAGAGGCCGCCGCGCTTGATCCGGGGGCGCTGCTTGGTGAGGCGGCTGCGGGTCGACTGGCCGATCTCGCGGCCGACCTCGGCGACGAAGGACATCGCGGTGCGGACGGCGTTGGCGGGGTCGGAGAAGTAGGCGAAGTAGCCCGCGCGGGAACGGTTCTCCCGGCCCCGGCGGCGGATGGCGATGGACAGCACGAGGGCCTGTTCGTCGGCGCCGCCGCTGAACAGGTTGCCGCGGCTGGCGCCGTCGAGCGTGAGGAGGCCGCCGTCGCCGGTGAACTCGACGGCGCGGCGCTGGAGTTCGGCGGCGCTGGTCGGGCGGTTGCAGACCATCACCTCGCCGGTGTCCTTCTCGTACCAGCGGAACGCGGGGATGTCGTGGTTGGAGCCGTGCAGGATGCCGAGCTGGCTGGCGCCGGTCTGGCTGGACCAGTCGGTGCGCCACGGGGTGAGGCGGTGGGTGGGGCGGTCGCCGCCGAGGAGTCTCGCGACGGTCGGCATCAGCCCCTTCTCCATCGCGTCGAGGAGGACGTCGTGGCCGACGCCGTCGAGCTGGAGGAAGACGGTACCGGGGCTGGACGGGCCGGGCGGCAGGGCTCTGCGGCGGCGGTCGGCTAGGCGGTAGAGGCGGCGGCGGTAGGCATCGTCGTCGCGCACGGCCAGGGCACCGCCGGTGGCGGAGGCGACGGCGGACATCACGGCGGCCACGACGACGGCCGTCGAGGGGGCGACCTGACCGCGCAGCCCGCCGTCCGGATTGATCCGCAGGGCGATCAGCAGCAGGGAGCCGTTGAGCACGAACACGAGGAGACCGAGGACAAGCGCGGGCACCAGCAGCAGCAGCCGTACCAGCAGCGGCCAGACCAGGGCCGACAGCAGACCGAAGGCGCCGGCGCCGAGCGCGGCCGTGACACCGATACGGGTCGCGCTGTCGCCGTCCGCCGACTGGAGCTTGAAGTCGGGCAGGATCCCGGCGAGCACCAGCATGGTGACCGTGGAGACGGCCCACACCGCGATGCTCCGCCCGACCTGACTGGCGAGCCGCCGCCAACGCCCTCCACCCACGCCCCGCACACCTCACGTCCCGGGCCCGTCGACCTGGCGGGCCTGTCCCCACCCTGTCACACGGGACGTGGGGACCCCTGGACTAGCGGCCGTCGTAGCCGGCCGTCGGCATCGACAGCCGCCGGTGCACGCGGGCCTTGGCCTGGGCGTCGTACGACGGTTCCGCGCGGCCCACTGTCTCGATCCGCACCCCGCGTCGCGCGCACTCGTCGGTGAACTCCTCGACGGAGGACAGCGCGCTCTCCAGGACCCGGCGGCTGGGGGCGACGAACAGGTCGAGGCCGGGGCGGACGCCGTCCCACAGGGCGTTGTGGTCGGGGCGCAGCCCGCGCACGAGGAGTTCGCGGGCGATGACGTAGCCGTGGTCGGCGGCCCAGCGCGCGCACATGGCGTGCTGGCTGCGGGAGTCGACCAGGAAGGGGTCGTCGTCCAGCTCCTCCAGCGGTGTCAGGCTGGCGATCGCCGTGACCCTGACCCGCGAGGGCATACCGGAGGCACCGCGTACCTGTCCCATGGCGTCCCCCTCACCTCCGGGTTTCGCCGCCGACCCTACTCCTGCCCGTAGGCTTCGGGGGAGTCGCGCGAAGGAGGCAAAGAAGGTGCCGGTGGAGATCACCTGGTGGGGTCACGCCACCTGCACGATCGAGGACTCGGACGTACGCGTCCTCACCGACCCCCTGTTCGCCCGCCGGCTCGCGCACCTACGGCGCCGCCGGGGCGCGGTGCCGCCGTCCGGGGCGCGGGCGCCGCACGGGAGCTCTCTGTGTCCTGTCTCGCCGGTTCCGTACGCCCAGTTGCGGACGGCCTGGCGAAAGTCTTGTGGTCGGTGCGCTGCCCGACCCAGGTGGCTCCCGAGTCCGAGGGCGGCGCTACGACGTCCGTCCTACGCGGAACCTTCCCTACGCCGGCGCCTTCGCGGCGGCAGCTTCGGCGACCGTGGGATTCCCGGTCACTGCTGCCTCGCGGTCGGGCGCGAGCGGGTCGGTCACCGTGCCGGTCTCTTCATCGAACAGCCCCTGCGCCAGCCTGGTCACCGCTGCGGCGACCGGCGGCGCCAGGTCGGCCACGGCGCGAAGACCGGACAGGACGTCGTCGGGTCGAACGGCAGGCGTCACGTGCCGAACAACCAGCCGCAGTATCGCACAGGCCTGGTCGGTAGGCCCATTAAGGGGCGCGGCTTCAGCCGCTCCAGTGGAGCCGACGCTTGCGGCGGGCTGTGGACCGATCGTCCCAGAAGTAGCTTCGAGGCTCGCTACGGCGGAGCGGGCGTCGAACGTCCGCATGCCGTTCTTGGCCATGCGCTGGACCTCGACGCTCTCGGCCGCGTTGAACGCGGCCACCGCGCGCTCGGCGTCCTCGGGAGCCACCCCGTCGAGCCGCAGCTCCCACACGGAAGCCGTGAGCCGGTCGGCGAGCCCGGAGGTCCGGGCCACGACCGCGTCGACGATGTCGAGCCCGACAGGCATCGACTCGTCGAGCAGCTCGCGCAGCTTGTCGGGGTCACGCTCGGCGGTGAGCGCGATCTCCAGGTATTCCGCCTCACTGCCCGTGCCGGTGGGTGCGGCATTGGCGTACGACACCTTCGGGTGCGGTGTGAACCCGGCCGAGTACGCCATCGGCACCTCGGCGCGGCGCAGCGCACGCTCGAAGGCGCGCTGGAAGTCTCGGTGGCTGGTGAACCGGAGGCGGCCGCGCTTGGTGTAGCGCAGTCGGATGCGCTGCACCGCGGGTGCGGGCGGCGGGCCTTCGGGCTGTCGCTTGCCCAGTGTCCTAGTCCTTCGTGAGAACGGTCGTACTTCTACCAAGAGTACGTGTCTCGTCGCCCATCGGTTCCCGTCGCTCCACCGGCTGCGGCTGCCTGGGCTCGCCGAAAACCATTCGCCGGAAGTCGGCCCGCGCCTGCCGGGCGGACTCGCGCGCGGCGGTCAGCACCTGGCGGGTGACCCGGCCCACCCTGCGCGCGGCCTCGGCGGCGGGCCGCAGCACCAGGTCCCGTACGACGTGTCCGACCGGGGTGAGGACGGTCCGGTACACCCAGCTCACCGGCGCCACGAAGATCCACCGGAAGAGGGTCCCCAGTGCCCGCCCCACGGCGAGCGAGATGTGCCCGGCGATCCGCCAGGCGTGCCCGAGGGCGTCCCACACCTCACGTCCCACGACGGCGAGGACCCGCCCGACCGGTGTCAGTACCCAGCGCCAGAGGGCGATCGCGGGCAGCACGAGCAGGATCCGGGCGGTCCAGTACAGGACGACACCGACACCGGTACCGACAGTCCTCGCCAGCCACAGCAGCCCCCGCCCGCACCAGGCGACCGCGTGCCCGACCGGGGCGAGCACCCACGCGTACAGCCACCCGGCGGGTACGACGAGCAGATACCGCCCGAGCCACGCCACGGCGGCCGTCACCCTGTCGACGACCCACACGCACGCGTGCCCGACGGGAGTGAGCACGCGCGCGTACACCCACGCCAGCCCGTTCCCGATCTGCCGGGCGCCCCAGCCGAGGGCACGGCCGACCGGCGTCAGCACGTACCGGTACAGCCAGCCAAGGGGGACCAGGACGAGCGCATTCGCGAGCCATCCGACCGCCTTGGCGACGGGCACGACGACGTACCGCCACAGCGCCACCAACGGCCACACGAACACCGCCCGCCCCAGCGGTCGCAGCACGGTGCGCCAGAGGAACCGCCCGCCGACCACCAGCGCGTCCCACGCCACCCGCACCGGCACGACCAGCACGAGCACGACGATCCGCACGGGAACACGGATCGCGACGGCGAGACACCCCTCGGGCGACTGCGGCGCGGAGGGCGGCTTCTCGAATTCCACAGGAGCGTCCATATCAGCCAAGACGCCTCAGCGCCCCGTTCGTATCCAGAACCGCAGTTTCCCGCCCCGCTCGTCCTCGAACTCCCCGCCACCGGCCTCGATCACCTTGCGGGACCCGATGTTGGTGACATCGCAGGTCACGAGGACCTGGTCCAGGCCGAGGGCCCGAGCGTACGGCAGGACGTCACGGAGCATCGCGGTCGCGTACCCGCGACGACGGGCGGTCGGCCGGACGCCGTAACCGATGTGGCCACCCTGGTCGAGCAGGTGCGGGGTGAGCCGATGGCGCACCTGGATACGTCCGAGGTACTCGTCGCCGTCCACGTACCAGTACCAGCTGTTCGGGACGAACCCCGCCGGCCGTCGCCCCTCCTCCCGCTCCTCCTCGCGTACGGCGTCGACGTACCGGTTGAACCCCTCCGGTCGGTGCCACGTCTCGCCGTGCTCCCGCAGTTCACGCGCGAGGGTGTCGCCGAAGGTTTCGCCCTCGGTGAGGTGCTCGCGGACGGCCGCCAGGAAGGAGAGCCGGAACCGGGCGTGGGGCGTGGTCAGTTCAGGCATCGGTCAGGGGTGGGTGTCGGTGCGGGAGACATGGGTGTGCAGCAGCCGGGGCGAGGGGGCGAAGCCGCGTCGGGCGTACGCGGGGATCGCCCGGGGCGAGGAGTGGACGGTGACGCGTTCGAGACCGAGTTCCCGGGCACGGCCCAGCACCGCCTCCACGAGCCGGCCGCCGACACCGCTGTCCCGTTCGCCGGGGATCACGTACACGCACTGCAGATCGCCGGAGGCCCGGCGCAGGGCGCGCGGACTCGGTACCCGCTGGACCACGGCCAGCCAGGCCATCCCGATGACCGCACCGTCCCGCACGACGACCATGCAGCGATGCGAACCGGTGTGCTCCGCCGCCCAGTCGACGAAGTGCCGCACGAACTCCTCGCGGGTGGTGACCGGTTGGTCTCCGCCCTCCAGAATCCACTGCCACCGCAGGCCTGCGACCGCGTCCAGCTCGGCGGGTTCAGCAGGGCGGATCATGAAGTCGTCCACCCGTGCATTGTGCGGCAGTTCAGCGATCGTCGGCAGGGGGCGTCAGCAGCGCGTCGACGATCTCCCGCAGGGGCGCGGCCAGTTGACCGGCGGTCGCGTCACGCAGGGGCCGCAGACCTACGGCGGACCGTACGACGGCGACGCCGACGCCGAGCGCGACCAGGAGCTGCGCCCGCAGCAACCGTTCGTCGTCCTCCCCCGCAGGTCCCCCGCCGGACGCTTCGAGGATCTGGCGGCCGAACTCGTCCAGGGCCTTGCGGCGCAGCGCGTCCACGCGCTCGTCGCCGGAGCCGCGCAGCAGCATCAGCACGGGGTGTTCGCCGAACTCCGGCCAGGCACCGGCGGAGAGTTGGTGGCTGAGCGCCTCGGCGAGACCCTCCCGGTCCTGCGGGAACCGCTCATCCCGGCCCAGAAACCGGGGAGTTGACGCCAGCGCCGCCTTGAACAGCCCTTCCTTCGAGTCGAAGTACCGCTTGATGAGCGCCAGGTTGACCCCGACGTCGGCGGCCACGTCCCGCAGCGTCGTGCGGTCGTACCCGAGCCGGGTGAACCGGCTGCTCGCGGCCTCCAGAAGCGCCTGCCGGGTCGCCGCCGCGTCCCGCCGCCGGGGTCCGTCGGCCTCGCCCGTCTCACTCGTCACCACCGGCGGCCTCCTCGAACAGGTCAAGTAATCACTCGTTGACATGACTACAGGGCATGGTTACGTTAAGCAAGTAATCACTTGATGACTTAGCCCGCCCCGCGACTCACCTGCGCCCTTCGCTCTCCCGTTCCTTCTCTCGTTCCTTCTCCCGTCCGAAAGGACAGCGGTGTCCAAGCAAGCCCTTCTCGTCATGGACGTCCAGCGCCTCATCGTCGACCGCTACCCCGACCCGGCCTATCTGCCGCGCCTGCGCAAGGCGATCGACACTGCCCGCGCGGACGGCGTCCCCGTGATCTACGTGACCGTCGGATTCCGCCCCGGCGCCCCGGAGATCAGCACCCGCAACAAGATGTTCGGCAGGCTCGCGGGCACCCCCGCGTCGGCCGCCGTCGCCCAGGCCAACGAAGTCCACCCGGACGTGGCCCCCGAAACCGGCGACATCCTCGTCACCAAGCGCCGCGTCAGCGCGTTCGCCGGCAGCGACCTCGACATGGTGCTGCGGGCCAACGACCTCGACCACCTGGTCCTGACGGGCATCGCCACCAGCGGCGTCGTCCTGTCGACGCTCCGCCAGGCCGCCGATCTGGACTTCACCCTCACCGTCCTGTCCGACGGCTGCCTCGACAACGACCCCGAGGTGCACCGGGTCCTCACGGAGAAGGTGTTCCCGATGCAGGCGGACGTCACGACGGTGGCGGAGTGGGTCGCCGCGCGCTGACTCCCTATATTGATCCCCCGGTGCGACTGCCCGCCCGTACTCGACGGGCCGGAGTCGGCATCGGTGCGATCCGGGGGGATTGAGCGCTCGTGCGAATACGACTGCCACTGCGACTGCCATTGCGACCAGGCGGAACCCGGGGGACGACTGTGGCCGCCGCACTCTGCGCCGCAGCCGTACTGCTGCTCGGCGGATGCGGGACGCAGGTGGCCGGTGACACGAACGACGCCAACGACCCGTCGTCGACCGTGTCGCTGCCCTGGACCCTGGCACAGCCCTCCGCGGTCACCGCGGCCCAACTCGCCGACGACCGGCGCATGTTGACCCTCACCGCCCGGGTACCCAAGGGCAAGCGGCCGTGCGTGCGCGCGTTCAAGGCGGCGCTCACCGACTCCACGCAGAAGTACATGTGGGTCCAGATCACCTTCTCCTCACCGTCCGGGGACAGACACTCCGGCTGCACCGGGGAAGGCACGGCCTCGACCCGGCTCCGGCTGCCCGAACCCCTGGGAAACCGGGAGCTGATCGTGGACAGCTCCACCCAATTCACCGCCGACGGCGCCAAGTTGCCCGCCCTGCGCCTGTGCGGGGAACTCGGCTGCCATCCGCCGGCCACCGGCTGCACCGTCCGGTCCTACGAGCAGGCGATGATCGCGGCCGACGCCCCCGCGCACAGCTACCGCGACGCGGAGCACTGCGACGGCAAGTGGCTGGTCATCGACTTCTCCTGGCGTACGGGCCCGGTCTGCGGCGACACGAGCGCGACCCCGTCCGGGTGCTCGTCCCGGCTGGGCGACCGCTGGTTCTTCCGCGCGAAGCCCGCCGGCTGGAAGGTGATCACGGCGAGCTCGACCGGGGGCTGCAAGGCGGTACGACGCGTGGAGCCCGCGTTCCCCTCGGCGTTGTGCGCGGCACTGGCCCCACTCTCCGCCTCACTGCACCCGAGCTACCCGCCGGTGTCAGCTTCCCCGACCGCGACCGCGAGCCAACTCCCTTGATCCGGCCGGGACTTCAGCTCTGCGCCGTGGGCCGTACGACGATCTCGTTGACGTCGACCTCGGCGGGCTGGTTGACGGCGTAGACGATCGCCTCGCCGATCGCGGCGGCGGGGATCGCGATGCCCATCATGTCCTCGGCGACCGCGCGCATGCCCAAGTCGCTGATGCCGTCGGTCAGTTCGCTGCGGGTGAGGCCGGGGCTGACCACGGTGACGCGCAGGTCGCGGCTCTCCTGGCGCAGCCCTTCGGAGATGGCGCGGACGGCGGACTTGGTGGCGCAGTAGACGGCCGCGGTGGGATCGACGCGGTGTCCGGCGACGGAGGCCACGTTCACAATGTGTCCCTCGCCCTGCTCTCGCATCACGGGCAGCACCGCGGCGATGCCGTGCAGCACCCCGCGGATGTTGACGTCGATCATGCGGTTCCACTCGTCGACCTTCAGCGCCTCCAGCATCGCCAGCGGCATCACGCCCGCGTTGTTGACCAGCACGTCGACACGGCCGTACGACTCCCGCGCGGCCCGGACGAAGGCCCGCACGCTCTCCAGGTCGGTCACGTCCAGCTCATGGTGGTCGGCCGTGCCGCCGTCCGCCCGGATCTTCCCGGCGACGGCGGCGAGGCGGTCGGC
>NZ_JAWOAI010000453.1:0-8327 GCF_033194735.1 Streptomyces sp. W16 | reverse complement strand
AGCCGCCGTTCGGCACGACGGGCGACGGCACCGGTGACGAGGGGGACACCGACGCCGGCCGCGAGGAGACCCACCGCGAGCACGGCACCGGCCTCGGGCAGCAGCCAGGCCGTGAAGCCGACCGTCGCGGCGGAGACGGTGGCCGCGACCCCGGCGGGCAGCAGCCAGCGCAGCCAGTAGTCCTGCAACGCGTCCACGTCGGCGACGAGCCGGGACAGCAGATCGCCCCGGCGGGTGTCGCGCAGCCCTGCGGGCGCCAGCCGTTCAAGGCGCCGGTAGACGGCGACCCTGGTGTCGGCCAGCATCCGCAGCACCGCATCGTGCGACACGAGCCGCTCCGCGTACCGGAACACGGCCCGCCCGATCCCGAAGGCCCGGGTCGCCGTCACCGCCACCATCAGGTACAGCACGGGCGGCTGCTGCGAGGCCCGCGAGATCAGCCACCCCGAGGTGGCCATGAGCCCAACAGCACTGCCGAGAGCGAGACTTCCGAGCAGCAGCGCCAGAGCGAGGCGTCCGCGCCGGGCGCCGGACATGGCACGGACCCGGGCGAGAACACCACCCGCGTGCTCCGCGAGCCGCGTCTCGGGCTCGTCGGGGGCCATGGAACTCACCGTCGTCTCCGGCGAGACCGGGTGGGCCTCGGCGAGCGCCGGAGCGGTCTCGACGCGAACCGCGGTCTCGCCCTCCGTCACTCGCACCACCCGGTCGGCCACCGCCAGCAGGGCCGGCCGGTGCACCACGAGCAGTACCGTCCGCCCGACCGCCAACCGCCGTACCGCCTCGACCACTTCGGCCTCGGTCGCCCCGTCCAGCGCGGCCGTCGGCTCGTCGAGGAGCAGGACGGGCCGGTCGGCGAGGAAGGCCCGGGCCAGCGCGAGCCGCTGCCGCTGCCCGGCGGACAGTCCGGCTCCGTCCTCGCCGAGCACGCTGCCGATGCCCTCGGGCAGCTCGTCCACGAACTCCAGGGCGCCGGCGTCGGCCAACGCCCGCCGTACGGCCTTGTCGTCGGCGTGGGGCCGGGCGAGCCGTACGTTCTCGGCGATCGTCCCGGCGTACAGCTGAGGCCGTTGCGGCACCCAGGCGATCCGTGACCGCCACCGCTCCAGGTCGGCGTCGGCGAGATCGACTCCCCCGGCCCGCACCCGGCCCTCGGCGGGCCGCACGAACCCCAACAGGGCGTTCAGCAAGGTGGACTTGCCCGAGCCGCTCGGGCCGACGAGGGCGACCGTCTCGCCGGGTTCCACCGCGAAGGACACGTCCGACACGGCGTCCGCGGACCGCCCGGGATACCGGACCGTCACGCCTTCGAAGGCGAGAGCGTCGGAGGGCACTTCGGTGGTTCCCGTAGTCGGTACCGGTGTCTCCAGTACCGAGAAGATCTCCTCGGCCGCCGCGAGGCCCTCCGCCGCCGCGTGGTACTGCGCGCCCACCTGGCGCAGCGGCAGATACGCCTCCGGTGCCAGGACGAGGACGACAAGACCGATGTAGAGGTCCATGTCGCCGTGCACGAGTCGCATGCCGATCGTCACGGCGACCAGGGCCACGGAGAGCGTGGCGAGGAGTTCCAGCGCGAAGGAGGAGACGAAGGCGATCCGCAGCGTCCGCATGGTCGCCTGCCGGTACTCACCGGTGATGCGCCGGATCGACTCGGCCTGCGCCTTGGCCCGCCCGAACACCTTCAGGGTGGGCAGCCCCGCGACCACGTCCAGGAAGTGCCCGGAGAGCCGGGACAGCAACTGCCACTGACGGTCCATCCGGGACTGCGTGGCCCAGCCGATCATCACCATGAAGAGCGGGATGAGCGGCAGGGTGCCGACGATGATCGCCGCCGACACCCAGTCCTCGGTGACGATCCGCGCCAGCACCGCCACCGGGACGACCACCGCGAGCCCCAACTGCGGGAGATAGCGCGAGAAGTAGTCGTCGAGGGCGTCGACACCGCGCGTGGCGAGGGCGACCAGCGACCCGGTCCGCTGCCCGCTCAGCCATCCCGGGCCCAACTCCACGGAGCGCTCCAGCAGCCGTCGCCGTAGCTCCGACTTCACGGAGGCGCTGGCGCGGTGGGCGGCGAGTTCGGTGAGCCAGGAGACCAGGCCACGGCCACCCGCGACGGCCACCAACAGCACTAGGGGAGTGCCGAGTTCACTGACGGACTTCCCGTGCTGGAAGGCGCCGACCACGACCTCGGCGATGAGCATCGCCTGAGCGATGACCAGCGCCGCACCGACGGCACCCAGGCCGACGACCGCCACCATGAACAGCCGGGTGGCGCGGGCGTATCGGAGCAGTCGTGGGTCGATTGGTTTCACGTGAAACACACCCTCTTCTCAGGAGGTCCCAACGGGGCATGTTTCACGTGAAACATGCCCCAATTCGGACTCAGTGCGCTGCCTCGGCGATGTGCTGCGTACCGATCCGCTTGCGGAACACCCAGTACGTCCAGCCCTGGTAGAGCAGGACGATCGGGGTGGCGATCCCCGCACACCAGGTCATGATTCGCAGGGTGTACGGGCTCGACGAGGCGTTGGTGACCGTGAGGCTCCAGTCCGGGTTGAGCGAGGACGGCATGACGTTCGGAAAGAGCGACAGGAAGAGCATCGCGACGGCCGCCACGATGGTGACCCCGGAGAACGCGAACGACCAGCCTTCACGCCCGACTTGGATCGCACCCAGCGCCGCGACCAGGGCGACGACGGCCACGATCAACGCGACCAGACTCTTGCCGTCTCCGCTGTCGACCTGGGTCCAGATCAGGAAGGCCAGCGCCAACAGGGCGGTGACGAGACCGACTTGAAGCGCCAGCTTCCGTGCCCGCACCCGGATGTCCCCGACGGTCTTGAGTGCCGTGAACACCGCGCCGTGGAAGGTGAAGAGGGTCAGGGTGACCAGGCCGCCGAGGATGGCGTACGGGTTCAGAAGGTCCCAGAAGTTGCCGGCGTACTCGAAGTTCTTGTCGATCTTCACGCCCCGCACGATGTTGCCGAAGGCCACACCCCACAGGAACGCGGGGAGCAGCGAGGTCCAGAAGATCGCCGTCTCCCAGTTGCGCTGCCAGTTCTCCTCGGGCCGCTTCGCCCGGTACTCGAAGGCGACGCCCCGGACGATCAGGCAGACCAGGATGATCAGCAGGGCGAGGTAGAAGCCGGAGAAGAGGGTGGCGTACCACTCGGGGAAGGCGGCGAAGGTCGCGCCGCCTGCCGTGAGCAGCCAGACCTCGTTGCCGTCCCAGACCGGGCCGATCGTGTTGATCAGGACCCGCTTCTCGGTGCGGTTCCGGGCGAGCAGCTTGGTGAGGATGCCGACCCCGAAGTCGAAGCCCTCCAGAAAGAAGTAGCCGGTCCACAGGACGGCGATGAGGACGAACCAGACGTCGTGCAGTTCCATGACTGTGCAGCTCCCTCGGCCTAGTAGGAGAAGGCCATCGGCTTGTCGGCGTCCTGGGAGTCGCCGCCGATCTTCGTGGGCGGGTTGAGGTCGGCCTCGGTGAGTTCGGGCGGGCCGGCTTTGACGTACTTCGCGAGCAGCTTGACCTCGATGACGGCGAGGATCGCGTAGAGCGAGGTGAAGACGATCATCGAGGTGAGGACCTCGCCCTGGGAGACGCTGGGGGAGACGGCGTCACGGGTCTGGAAGAGGCCGTAGACGACCCAGGGCTGGCGGCCCATCTCGGTGAAGATCCAGCCCCAGGAGTTGGCGATCAGGGGGAAGCCGAGGGTCCAGATCAACACCAGCCAGTAGAGCTTGGTGAGTTTCGGGCCGAGGGCCTTCTTCTTGAAGAGGACCACGTTCGGCACTTCGTCCTCACCGACCCGCAGATGCTGGGGCAGCATGAACTTCTTGCGGGTCAGCCAGAGTCCGGCCACGCCGATGGCGAAGGACGCCATGCCGAAGCCGATCATCCAGCGGAACGCCCAGAAGGTGACGGGGATGATGGGCCGGTAGTCGCCGGGGCCGTACTTGGCCTGCTCGGCCTTGTTGGTGTCGTTGATGCCGGGGACGTACGAGCTGAAGTCGTCGTCGGCGAGGAACGACAGTATCCCGGGGATGGACAGCTCGACGGAGTTGTGGCCCTTGCTGACGTCGCCGTAGGCGAAGATCGAGAACGGCGCGGAGTCCTGGCCGTCCCACAGCGCCTCGGCGGCGGCCATCTTCATGGGCTGCTGCTTGAACATGACCTTGCCGAGGGTGTCACCGCTGACGGCGGTGAGCAGGCCGGCGATGGCGACGGTGATCAGGCCCAGCCGCAGCGAGCTCTTCATCACGGCGATGTGCTTCTTGCGGAACAGGTGGAAGGCGGCGATGCCGACCATGAACGCGCCGCCGGTCAGGAACGACGCGGAGAGCGTGTGGAAGGCCTGTGCGAGCGCGGTGTTCTGGGTCAACACGTGCCAGAAGTCGGTGAGTTCGGCACGACCCTTGGCTTTGTTGATCTTGTAGCCGACGGGGTGCTGCATCCACGAGTTGGCCGCGAGGATGAAGTACGCCGACAGGATCGTGCCGATCGAGACCATCCAGATGCAGGCCAGGTGGATCCTCTTGGGCAGCTTGTCCCAGCCGAAGATCCACAGCCCGATGAAGGTGGACTCGAAGAAGAACGCGATCAGTGCCTCGAAGGCGAGCGGGGCACCGAAGATGTCACCGACGAACCGTGAGTAGGCGGACCAGTTCATCCCGAACTGGAACTCCTGCACGATGCCCGTGACGACACCCATGGCGATGTTGATCAGGAAGAGCTTGCCCCAGAACTTGGTGGCCCTGAGGTACTTCTCCTTCTCCGTGCGCACCCACGCGGTCTGCAGCCCGGCCGTGAGAGCGGCGAGCGAGATCGTCAGCGGGACGAACAGGAAGTGGTAGACGGTGGTGATGCCGAACTGCCATCGCGCCAGTGTCTCCGGCGCCAGAGCCAATTCCACGTCGTCAGTCTCCTTACGTCGCCGTGGTACAGCGGCAGTTTGCCCCTTTTGTCACACGCATCATGGGACGAACCGGGACACGCTTGTGAACGCGTTCACATTCACAAGCTATTATGACGTACGGATTTTCGACAGCGGAAGGGGGGTCCCGTTCGAAGGCCCATTACGAAGGGGGGTCCCCATATGGCAACCCCCCTGACGTCACTCGTTACGAACGATCTCGCCGGCGACCGCTAGAACTCCTTGCGGAACTCCGCCGCCGCCCTCAGGAAGATGTCGTTGGCCTCGGTCTCCCCGATCGTGATCCGCACACCCTCGCCCGCGAACGGCCGGACCACCACGCCCGCCCGGTCGCACGCCGCCGCGAAGTCGACCGTGCGCTCCCCCAGCCGCAGCCACACGAAGTTGGCCTGAGTCTCCGGCACCGTCCAGCCCTGGGCCCGCAGCGTATCGACCACGCGGGTGCGCTCGCCCACCAACGAGCCGACCCGGCCCAGCAGTTCGTCCTCGGCACGCAGCGAGGCGACCGCCGCGTCCTGTGCGAGCTGGCTCACCCCGAAGGCCACCGCCGTCTTGCGCAGTGCCGCCGCCACCGGCTCGTGCGCGATCGCGAAACCGACCCGCAGCCCGGCGAGACCGTACGCCTTGGAGAAGGTCCGCAGGACGCAGACGTTCGGCCGGTCACGGTAGAGCTGGACTCCGTCCGGCACCTCCATGTCCCGGATGAACTCGCGGTAGGCCTCATCCAGGACGACCAGCACGTCGCCAGGCACCCGGTCCAGGAAGCGCTCCAGCTCTGCCCGCCGTACGACCGTGCCCGTCGGGTTGTTGGGGTTGCAGACGAAGATCAGCCGGGTCCGGTCGGTGACGGCGTCCGCCATCGCGTCCAGGTCGTGCACATCGCCCGGGGTCAGCGGAACCTGCACCGGAGTGGCACCACTGACCCGCGTGATGATCGGGTACGCCTCGAAGGACCGCCAGGCGTACATGACCTCGTCGCCGGGGCCGCTGGTCGCCTGGACCAACTGCTGGGCCACGCCGACCGATCCGGTGCCGGTGGCCAGGTGCGAGACAGGGACGCCGAACCGGTCCGCCAGCTCGTTCACCAGCTCGGTGCAGGCCAGGTCCGGGTACCGGTTGAGCGACGCGGCAGCCGCCGTCACGCTCTCCATGACGCCCGGCAGCGGCGGGTACGGGTTCTCGTTGGAGGACAGCTTGTAGGCCACCGGACCGTCGGCTGCGGCAGCGGCGCGCCCCGGCTTGTAGGCGGGGACACCCTCCAGCTCGGCGCGCAGCCTGGGGCTCTTCTCGCTCACCGCAGTCCTCCTTGTGACCACTACCGGATTTCAATACTCCTCACCTTATGAGGATTCTGCGCCGCCGCGTACAGATTGTGCCCGCGTGAGCAGCGCCGGGGGCCGGCCGGGACCGACCTCACCCGTCACATCCACATCAGGGGCATCATCGTACGAAGGCGCACGAACCGGGGGCGCGCTGTACATATATCTATGCGCCGGTAGCTCACGCCGTGGCGCGCATCCCTCGTGCAGGTGAGTTGAGACCTCTTCGAAACATCGGGGACTTGGCAGGCCCATGCGCGCCGACAAGTCACGTAATGCCATCGAAGCGCTTAACTGACTTTGTTTCTAAGGCTTTTGACCCTTTCCGACCTTGCAGAAACGTGCCTGTCAACGCGTGCATATGCGTCCGCACTACCCCACCGCATGAGCCCTACTATCGGCTCGCCATGACAGCAGCAGGGAAGCACCAGGTGAGCCGCGCGGAAACCTCTCGTCGAGGAAGCCGGCCGGGCCGGGCGGGAATCAGAGACGTGGCCGCCGCGGCCGGAGTCTCCATCACGACCGTCTCCGACGCCCTCAACGGCAAGGGCCGGCTCCCGGACGCCACCCGACGCCATGTCCGCGAAGTGGCCGACCGGCTGGGCTATCGGCCCTCCGCGGCAGCTCGCACGCTCCGTACCGGGAAATCGGGCCTCATCGGCCTGACCGTCACGACGTACGGGGATGAACCTTTCACCTTCACCGAATTCGCGTACTTCGCCGAGATGGCGCGCGCCGCCACCTCGGCCGCACTCGCCCGCGGCTACGCCCTCGTGATCCTCCCGGCGACCTCGCGCCACGACGTGTGGTCGAACGTCGCCCTGGACGGCACGGTCGTCATCGACCCGTCCGACCAGGACCCGGTGGTCAGCGAGCTCGTCCGGCAGGGTTTACCGGTCGTCTCCGACGGCCGCCCGGCCGGCTCGCTCCCGGTGACCGCCTGGGTCGACAACGACCACGAGGCCGCCGTCCTCGGCATCCTCGACCACCTGGCCGACGCCGGCGCCCGCCGGATCGGCCTGCTCACGGGCACCAGTACGGACACATACACACACCTCTCGACCACCGCATACCTGCGTTGGTGCGAGCGGGTGGGCCAGGATCCGGTGTACGAGTCCTACCCGGCGCACGATCCGTGCGCGGGTGCCGTCGCCGCCGACCGACTGCTCGCCCGGCCCGACCGGCCCGACGCGGTCTACGGCCTGTTCGACCCCAACGGCACGGATCTGCTGGCCGCCGCCCGCCGCTACGGGATGCGGGTGCCGGAGGATCTGCTGCTGGTGTGCTGCAGCGAGTCCACGGTGTACGCCAACACCGAGCCGCCGGTCACCACGCTCTCCCTGAAGCCGCGCCGCATCGGTACGGCGGTGGTGCAGCTCCTCATCGACGCCATCGAGGGGGTCGATTCGGATCTGCCGATCGAGCAGGTGATACCGACCGAACTGATCATCCGTACGTCGTCCCAGCGACGGCCACCACGGACGACTGTCAGCCCGCCTCGGTCGCCGGAGGGGAAGTAAGGCGGTCGGGCTGAGTTGGGCCGGCGGTGGAGCCGTGGAGGCCGTCGGCGGCAGCCGGAGGCTGGCCGTAGTGGACCGGCCTGTCGGCCGGTCGATCCGGTCGGTGGGCCCGGTCAGCAGGTCGGTCTGACGGTGGGTCGGTCTGACGGTGGGTCGGTCTGCCTGTGGCTCTGCCGGTGGGCCTGCGGTCGGCTGCGCGTCCGGTTGTGTCGGCCGTCCGGCTGCGTGGCCGCCTGATTGGTGGCCGGGACGGCCGGTGGGCCAGGCCGACCGTGGGGCTACCCCGTAGAGCCTGCCGGTGAGTTGACCGTCTGGCCGGGTCCGCCTGCCCGCGCCGGGGGCTGCTCGGGGTGGGGTGACGAACGGGGAGGGCCGGGTCGGCATACGGCCCTTCCTCGTGGTCGGCACCGTGAGGGGTGGGTCGGCCAGGAGAGGACACCGTGACGGGCTCGGTGAGGGAGCGGGCGCGGTGCCGGGCACCTCTCGGGGTGGCGACGGCGCGCAGCGGCAGGCGGACGGTGCCCGGACGCTTCCCTCCGGCTCCGGTACGG
>NZ_JAWOAI010000452.1:0-8333 GCF_033194735.1 Streptomyces sp. W16 | reverse complement strand
GTGGCGGCAGCGGCGGCAGCCGAGCGCGCGGCGGCGCTCGGTACGGCCGAGGGTGCCCGGCTCGCCCGATGGCTGTCGTCCGGGGAACCCGTGCTGCCCACGAGCCGACGACGCTCCGCCGGAACGCGCGTCCAGCTCGAATTCGGTGAACTCGTGTCGCTGCAGGCCGAATTCCCGGCGGGATTCCGCGAGTTGGGGCAGCCGACGACGGTCTACGGCGAGCGTTGGTACTGCTACCACTGGAGCCGGAACATGCAGCAGCACTGGCTCGCGATACTTCCCGAGCTGCGCGAGCTGGTGGCGGTACGGGTGCTGCGGGAGGTGTCCGGCGCGGCCGTGGACGACACCCGGGGCGCGGCCACCGTCCTCCCGTCGCTGGCTGAGTCCGACGGCGCGGCCGGCGAGGCGACGCACCTGTGTCTGGCATACGGGCTGGGGGCCCGGCACCCGCAGGACCGGCTCGCCGCGGTGGACGCGTTGCTGGTGCTCGCAGCACGGGGACAGCTGGACGGGGCCCGGCTGGGCGCGGATCTCGGGCAGCTGGTGCGGAGCGGGGCGGTGAAGCCCTCACGGCTCGCCGAGTCGGTGCGGACAGGGTCCGCCACCGGGGCGAACACGAGCATATGGGGAATCCTCCGCCACACCCTGCCCGCGCTGCTCGCCGACCTCGACGGCGACATCAAGCCCGCAGTGGCGCGGGGGCTCGGGGACCTGCTCGCCGTGGCCGCCGAGTGCGCGGAGCGGTCCGGGGCACAGGGCGAACTGCCGCATCTGGCGCAGACGGCGGACCGCGTCGGCTCGTCCCGACTGGTCACGCAGGCGCGTCGGCTGCGCAGCGCGCTGGTGGCTGGGGTGGCCGTATGACGTAGGACGGCAGGCCTGACCTTCAGGGCAGCACACTCGTAAAAAGAACTGCAAAAGGTACAGAACCACGCTTTTACCGGTCGGTCACAGAGCGTTCGTGATCACGCAACACCCTTCCTTCACAGTGGTTGCATGAGTCGAGACATGTTTGATGTGACACGCGCCAGGCACGGGCGTCCGGTGCACCACTGGCGGCGCGACCTGGTGGAGCTGGCGGCGCTGTTCACGGCGGTCGCGGTGGCGGACGTCGTGGCGAATCTGGTGGGGCACGGGCCCGAGGGACCGGTACTGCTGGCGATCTCCGCGCTGGCGCTGATCGCCACAGCGGGGTTCCACACATGGTGGTCACGCCGCCACGGTCATGCGCCTCCTACGGGTGATACCGGTGCCCGGTCGGCCGCGCAGGTGCGGCAGGCCGGGCCCTCCGAGTCGGAGTCCTCGATCGAGTCCGAGTCGGAGTCCCAGCAGTCGTCCGTGGCGCCCGACGGCGTCACCGAGCCGGCCACGCTGTGGCGCATGCGGACCACGGTGCGGGACGCGCCCGGATCGCTGGCCGTGTTGTGCACGGCGCTGGCCGGACAGCAGGTCGACATCCTGAGTCTGCAGACGCATCCGCTGGCCGAGGGCACGGTGGACGAGTTCCTGCTGCGGGCGCCGGGCGAGGTCGCGGGGTCCGAGATCACCCGGGTGGTGGCGTCGGCCGGCGGTTCGAGCACCTGGATCGAGCGGGCCGACGCCCACGATCTGGTGGACGCGCCGACCCGGGTCCTGGGCCTGGCCACCCGCACGGCCCTGGACGCGGCGGAACTGCCGCTGGCGCTGCGGCAGTTGCTGGGCCGGTGCACCATCCGTTCGCTGCCCGCGGCCACTTCGGGCAAGGGCCGCGAGCCGGAGTCGGTGCCGACGGAGGGGGCGTTGGAGGACACGGTGATGCGCCTGCGGGCGCCGGAAGGCGGAGTGATCACCGTGGAGCGGCCGTATCTGCCGTTCACGCCCACCGAGTTCGCCCGGGCGCGGGCGCTGGTGGAGCTGGACGCCCGGCTCGGTCCGCGCATCCCGCGCAGCCAGGACGTACTGACGCTGCCCGAGGGCAACGCGATCACCGTGCGGCGCGCGGACACCGGCGATCTGGACGCGGCGCGGGAGATGCACGAACGCTGCTCCGCGCGCACGCTCGGTATGCGGTATCACGGGCCGGTCGGTGACGCCGACCGCTATCTCAACCACCTGCTCTCCCCGCGCTTCGGCCGGACGCTCGCGGTGCAGACGGCCTCGGGCCGGATCGTCGGACTCGGGCACCTGCTGTGGGACGGGGACGAGACGGAGGTCGCGCTGCTTGTCGAGGACGACTGGCAGCGGCGGGGGATCGGGAGTGAGTTGTTGGGGCGGCTGGTGGGGATGGCTGTCGAGGCCGGGTGCGAGAGTGTTTATGCCGTGACTCAGGCGTCCAACACGGGGATGGTTGCGGCGATGCGGGGGCTTGAGTTGCCGCTCGACTATCAGATCGAGGAGGGGACGTTGGTGGTCACGGCTCGGTTGGGTGCGGCGGCGGGAGCTGCGGAGGTCACGGGGTTCGGTAGGGCCGAAGCTCCGTAGCGGTTGCGGTTTCGTTGGCGGGTGCGGGTGCGTTGTGGCTGGTCGCGCCCCGCGGCGGAGCCGCATATGCATACAGCCCCGCGCCCCTGGATGGCGCTAGCGCGCCGTCCAGGTCCGCCCATAGGTCCTCGACATCCTCCAGCCCCACCGACAACCGAAGCAGACGGTCGCTCACTCCGGCGCCCCGCCGGTCCGTCTCCTCCACCACCCGATGGCTGATCGACGCCGGATGTTGGATCAGGCTGTCCACGCTGCCCAGGCTCACCGCCGGGGTGATGAGGTGGACGCCGGCGATGACCTCGTGGGGGTCGCCGTGGATCTCGAAGGCGATCATCGCGCCGCCTATGCGCGGGTAGTGGACGTGGGCGACGCGCGGGTCGGCGGAGAGGCGGCGGGCGAGTTCGGCGGCGGTGGCGGATGCGGCCCGTACCCGGATCGGCAGGGTCGCGAGGCCGCGCAGCAGGAGATAGCCGGCCAGTGGGTGCAGTACGCCGCCGGTCGCGAAGCGGATCTGGCGCAGGCGCCCGGCGAACTCCTCGTCGCAGGCCACCACGCCCGCCATCACATCGCCGTGCCCGCCGAGGTATTTGGTGGCGCTGTGCAGGACGAGGCGTGCGCCGTGTTCGGCGGGGCGTTGCAGGACGGGGGTGGCGAAGGTGTTGTCCGCGAGGAGGGGCACCGAGCCGCAGGAGTGGGCGACGGCTCGCAGATCGAGTTCGGCGAGGGTCGGGTTGGCCGGTGACTCGACGACGACGAGCCCGGTGTCGGGGCGCAGCGCGTCGGTGATTCCGGCCGGGTCGGTCCAGGTCACCTCGGAGCCGAGAAGACCGGCGGTGAGCAGGTGGTCGCTGCAGCCGTAGAGGGGTCGTACCGCCACCACATGGCGCAGCCCGGTCGCGGCGCGCGCCAGCAGGACGGCGGTGAGGGCCGCCATGCCGCTGGCGAAGGCGACCGCGCTGTCGGTGCCTTCGAGGCGGGCGAGGGCGGTCTCGAAGCGGGCGACGGTCGGGTTGCCGAGGCGGCCGTAGACGGGCGGGCCGTCGGGTTCGGCGCCGGTGGTGGCGAAGGCGTCGATGCGGGCGGCCTCGCCACGGCTGTCGTACGACGGGTAGGTGGTCGACAGGTCGATGGGCGGGGCGTGCAGGCCCTGTCGGGCGAGGTCGTCACGGCCGGCGTGCACGGCTTCGGTGTCCAGTGCGCGCCGGGCTGGGGAGGGGTGCGGGCTCGTTGTGTCCATGGAGAGAAGGGTGAATATTGGCCGGGTTGGTGTGCCCGATCTCCGTGTTACGTTCGGTGGATGACCGATTCAGTCGTACTTGATCCGGTGGATCTTCATCTGCTGCGGTTGTTGCAGAACGACGCCCGGGCGACGTATCGCGAGCTCGCGGCGCAGGTCGGGGTCGCGGCGTCGACGTGTCTGGACCGGGTGGCGCGGTTGCGCCGGGCCGGTGTGATCCTCGGGCATCAACTGCGGCTCGATCCGGCGAAGTTGGGGCGCGGTCTGGAGGCGCTGCTTTCGGTGCAGGTCAGGCCGCATCGGCGGGAGTTGGTGGGGCCGTTCGTGGAGCGGGTCCGGGCGTTGCCGGAGTCGCGGAGCGTGTTCCATCTGACCGGGCCCGACGACTATCTCGTGCATGTGGCCGTCGCGGACATGGCGGACCTGCAGCGGCTGGTGCTGGACGAGTTCACGTCACAGCGTGAAGTGGCGCGCGTGGAGACCCGGTTGATCTTCCAGCAGTGGGACTGCGGACCCTTGCTGCCCCTCGCCACGCCCGTAGCTGAATCGGGGTGACGGGGAGAAGTCCCAGGTATGAGGATGGTCACCATGTCGCAGACCAACACTCCGCTGCCCCGGCAGGTCGCCGACGCCTACGTCGACGATCTCATCGCCCTCAACCCGGTCATCGGTACGTATCTCGGCGTGAAGGAGAGTTCGAGCAGGCTGCCGGATCTCTCCCCCGCAGGTCAGGAACGACTCGCGGAGCTTCAGCGAGCGACCCTCGCGAAGCTCGACGAGGCAGAGCGCCGGCCCGGCGCGGACAGTGGTGTCGAGCGCCGGTGCGCGCGCCTGCTGCGCGAGCGGCTGACCGCCGCACTCGGTGTGCACGACACGGAGGAGGGTCTGCGCGAGGTCGGCAATATGCACACCCCCGCGCACGCGGCGCGTGATGTGTTCACGGTGACGCCGGCGCAGACGGACGAGGACTGGGCGGCGATCGCCGAGCGGCTGCGCGCGGTGCCCACCGCGCTGGCCGGCTACCGCGAGTCCCTCCAACTGGGCCTGGACCGCAAGCTGTTCGCGGGCCCGCGGCCGACGGCCACCTTCATCGGCCAGCTCACCGAGTGGTCGGACCCGGACGGCCAGGGGCGCGGCTGGTACGAGGACTTCGCCTCGGCCGGACCCGAGTCCCTGCGCGCCGAGCTGGACGAGGCCGCCCGCGGGGCGACCGCTGCGGTGGTGGAGCTGCGGGACTGGATGCGCGACGTGTACGCGCCGGCGATCGAGGGCGCGCCGAACACGGTGGGCCGTGAGCGGTACGCGCTCTGGGCCCGCTACTACAACGGTACGGAGCTGAACCTCGACGAGGCGTACGCGTACGGCTGGTCCGAGTACCGCCGGCTGCTCGCGGAGATGAAGCGGGAGGCCGAGAAGGTTCTGCCCGGCGCCGAGACCCCGTGGGTGGCACTCGCGCATCTCGACGAGCACGGGCGGCACATCGAGGGTGTCGACGAGGTCCGCGACTGGCTCCAGGGTGTGATGGACAGGGCGATCGAGGAGCTTGACGGCACCCACTTCGAACTCGCCGAGCGGGTACGGCGGGTGGAGTCGCGGATCGCGCCCGCGGGCAGTTCGGCGGCGCCGTACTACACGTCACCCTCGCAGGACTTCTCGCGGCCGGGCCGCACCTGGCTGCCGACGATGGGACAGACCCGGTTCCCGGTCTACGACCTCGTCTCGACCTGGTACCACGAGGGCGTCCCCGGTCATCACCTCCAGCTCGCCCAGTGGGCGCATGTCGCCGAGGACCTGTCCCGCTACCAGGCGTCCGTCGGCATGGTCAGCGCCAACGCCGAGGGCTGGGCGCTGTACGCGGAGCAACTGATGGACGAGCTGGGCTACTTGAGCGACGCGGAGGAGCGACTCGGCTATCTGGACGGGCAGATGATGCGGGCCACCCGGATCATCGTCGACATCGGCATGCATCTGGAGCTGGAGATCCCGGCGGACTCGCCGTTCCACCCCGGTGAGCGGTGGACGCCCGAGCTGGCGCAGGAGTTCTTCGGGGCGCACAGCAGCCGTCCGGCGGACTTCGTGGAGAGCGAGCTGACCCGCTATCTCACGATCCCGGGCCAGGCCATCGGCTACAAACTCGGCCAGCGGGCCTGGCTGTTGGGCCGGGAGAACGCGCGGCAGCGGCACGGCGACGACTTCGACCTGAAGGCCTGGCACATGGCCGCGCTGTCGCAGGGTTCGCTGGGTCTGGACGACCTGGTGGACGAGTTGTCACAGCTCTGACGCCGGGGGTACGGCATCGGCGGCCGGGTCCGGGAGTTCGGGACCCGGCCGCCCTCCGCATCCGGCACCGGAACCGATGCCGACACCGGCATCGGGACCCAAGCCCCTTGAGCCTCCCGTCAGTTGGGCAGTCGTCGCAGTTGGACGAGGCCGAGCCAGGTCTCCGGGCCCGGCTGGGCGCGGCCCGCGCGGACGGCGTAGCGTCCCGGTTCCAGGTCGACTTTCAGATGCTCGGTGCCCTCGGAGTCCCGCCCGGGCCACGCCGAGTCGAACAGCACCAGCCGTCCGGGTACGTCCCACCGCACCTCGTTCTCCCAGGTCGCGGTGGCGAGCGCGGCGGGCACTCCGGCCAGCACCTCGTCCTCGGAGTCCGCGGCACACCACCGTACGAACGTGCCGTGCTCCGGCAGGAAGGAGGTCGAGGCGGGTTCGTCCCCCAGGACCAGGGCCGCGCTGTCCCCTACCGGCAGCAGGCCGACGCAGCCGCCGACCTCGCACGCCCGGTCGTAGTCCGAGGCCAGTTCATCGCCGTCGGCTCCCGTCCAGAACGGCAGCACCGTCTCCGGTACCGCTATGAGCGGCCCGCCGCCCGATTCCACCCACTGCACCGCCGTGTCCGGCTCCGCGTATCGCGCCATGGGCAGAACCTAACGCACAGCGAGCCCACATGTTCGTGGTTCGAGCTGCCGCGCGCGCCGCCAACTCGCCTGCGGGTACGGCCCGTTCACGGCCGGCCCCGGTTTCAGCAGCCGCAGTCGTCCGTGTCGACCGGCGCCGTCAGCGGGTCGGCCGGGCGTCGTTCCCGTCCCTGCCAGGTCTCGAACTCGAAGCCCTCGCGCACCCAGTACTCGAAGCCACCGAGCATCTCCCGTACCTGGTAACCGAGTTCGGCGAGGGCGAGGGCCGCGCGGGTGGCGCCGTTGCAGCCGGGGCCCCAGCAGTACGTCACCACCGGCACGGATCTGTCGAGGAGTCGCCCGGCCTGTTCGGGGACGAGTGCGGTGGGGAGGTGGACCGCTCCGGGGATGTGGCCCTGGTCCCAGGACTCGGTGGAGCGGGAGTCCACGACGACGAAAGCGGGGTCACCGGAGGCGAGCGCGGCGGCGACATCGGAGACGTCGGTGTGGAAGGCGAGGCTCGCGCGGAAGTGGGCGGCGGCTGCCGTGGGGGTGGTGCTGCTCATGGACCGGCCTTTCACCGAGGTGTCCTTACGCCCGGAAATCTACGGTCGTCGGTCGGGTCCCTGAAGTGGCGATTCCCGGTGTCCTTCTTGATCTGCCGGGGATTCCCCTGCTATTTCTCAGGAATGACCACGTATTCCCCGGACGCCACCGACTGGCGCATCCTCGACGTCCTCCAGCGGGAGGGCCGGGCCGGTTTCGCCGAGCTGGCCCGCGCCGTCTCCATGTCCGCGAGCGCGGTCACCGAGCGGGTGCGGCGGCTGGAGGAGGCGGGGGTGATCCAGGGGTACACGGCGGTCGTGGACCCGGAGCGGCTCGGCCTGCCGATCCTGGCGTTCGTGCGGCTGCGTTATCCGAACGCCAACTACAAGCCGTTCCACGACCTGGTCGCGGTGACGCCGGAGATCCTGGAGGCGCATCACATCACGGGCGACGACTGCTTCATGATCAAGGTCGCGGCCCGTTCGATGCGCCACCTGGAGGAGGTGTCGGGGCGGATCGGCGCGCTGGGCTCGGTCACCACCAGCGTCGTCTACTCCTCACCGCTCCCCCGCAGACCGCTGGGTCACTGACCCCGCTGCCGCACCGCCGACCCCGCTCGCCCCTTCACGACCTCCAGCTGCGCGTGGACGCGCCGGCGCAGGTCGGCGACATGGCTGACGATGCCGACGCTGCGGTCCCGTTCGCGCAGGGAGTCCAGGACGTCGAGGACCTCGTCGAGGGTCTGCTCGTCGAGGCTGCCGAAGCCCTCGTCGATGAAGAGGGTGTCGAGCCGGACCCCGCCGGCCTCGTCGGTGACCACGTCGGCGAGTCCGAGCGCGAGGGCCAGCGAGGCGAAGAACGTCTCGCCGCCGGACAGCGTCGCCGTGTCCCGCTCCCGCCCGGTCCACGCGTCGACGACATGCAGCCCGAGTCCGCTACGGCCGCGCCCGGCCCGGTCGTCGGAGTGGACGAGGGTGTAGCGGCCGGACGACATGCGGTGCAGCCGCGCGGTCGCGGGGGCGGCCACCTGTTCCAGCCGGGCGGCGAGGACGTACGACTCCAGGCGCATCCTGCGTTCGTTGTCCGCCGAGGTGCCGGCGGGGAGGGCGGCGAGGCGGGCCACCCGGTCGTACTCCTCTCTCAGCGGCGCCAGTTGACGTGCCCCGGCCGCCGACCGGGCGGAGAGCCGGTCG
>NZ_JAWOAI010000451.1:0-8366 GCF_033194735.1 Streptomyces sp. W16 | reverse complement strand
AGCCCCGGCACGATGGCGCTCGCGACGGCGGCCACGGCGAGGGTGGTGACGAAGACCAGCGCCACGGCCAGCAGGAAGATGGGCCGGATGTTGGCCGTGAACTGCCGCCAGGAGGTGCGCCGCACGGCCGCGTACAGCAGCGGTGGCAGCAGCAGGGGCAGGATGAGCTCGGGCGGGACGTTCACGTTCGGCACGAAGTCGGCCACCGCGAGGACTATCCCGAGGAGGGTCATGAGCACCGGCGCCGGCAGACCGAACCGGTCCCCCAGCGGGACGCTCACCACGGCCCCGAGCAACAGGACGAAAAGCAGGGCCAATTGATCCACGGTCAGGGCTCCGGCGGGATCTCGACGTTCACACAGCGGACGCCCCAGCCTGCCACGCCGCCCGCCCCACCAGCCTTTTCGACGCCCTCAGGTTGGAGAGCCGGTCACAGGGCGCGCCGCATCGCCCGGTGCGGAATGCCCGCGTCCGCGAACTCCGGGCCGTACGCCTCGTAGCCGAGCCGTTCGTAGAACCCCAGCGCGTGCGTCTGGGCGTGCAGGTCCACCGCGGCCAGCCCACGCGCGCGTGCCGCGCCTTCGATGGCCCGCACCAACGCGACCCCGACCCCGAGCCCCCGCGCCTCCTTGGTGACGGCCAGCCGCCCCAGGGAACCCACGGTGAGATCACCGTCGGTCTTCGCCGCAGCCGCCTCACCGTGCAGCAGCCGCCCGGTGCCCAGCGGCGTCCCGTCCTCGCGCACGGCGAGCACATGCGTCGCTACGGTGTCGTAGTCGTCGTACTCGATCTCCTGGGGCACGCCCTGCTCGACGACGAAGACCTCCTTGCGCACCGCGAAGCAGGCCTCACGGTCGGCCGGGTCCTCGGCGACGCGCACCGCGTAGGACGCCGGACTCATGCGTACGTCTCCTCGCGCACCAGGTCCAGGGCCTGCTGGAGGTCGTCCGGGTAGCCGCTCTCGAACTCGACCCACTGGCCGTCGGCGGGGTGCTCGAAGCCGAGCCGGACGGCGTGCAGCCACTGGCGGGTCAGGCGCAGCCGCTTGGCGAGCGTCGGGTCGGCGCCGTAGGTCAGGTCGCCGACGCACGGGTGGCGGTGGGCGGCCATGTGCACGCGGATCTGGTGGGTGCGGCCGGTCTCCAGCTTCACATCGAGCAGGGAGGCCGCGCGGAAGGCCTCGATGAGGTCGTAGTGCGTGATCGACGGCTTGCCCTCTGCGGTGACCGCCCACTTGTAGTCGTGGTTCGGGTGACGGCCGATGGGGGCGTCGATGGTGCCACTGGTCGGGTCGGGGTGGCCCTGGACCAGCGTGTGGTAGCGCTTGTCGACCGTGCGCTCCTTGAACTGGCGCTTCAGCGAGGTGTACGCGCGCTCCGACTTGGCGACCGCCATCAGGCCGGAGGTGCCGACGTCGAGGCGGTGCACGATGCCCTGGCGCTCGGCGGCACCCGACGTCGAGATCCGGTACCCGGCCGCGGCCAGGCCGCCGATGACGGTCGTGCCGGTCCAGCCGGGGCTGGGGTGGGCGGCGACGCCGACCGGCTTGACGATCACGATCACGTCATCGTCGTCGTAGACGATCTCCATGCCCTCGACCGGCTCGGCGACGATCTGCACGGGCGCGGGCGCCTGCGGCATCTCGACCTCAAGCCAGGCCCCGCCGTGCACGCGCTCGGACTTCCCGACCACCGAGCCGTCGACCGTGACCTTCCCCGCCGCGGCCAGCTCGGCGGCCTTCGTACGGGAGAAGCCGAACATACGGGAGATGGCGGCGTCGACACGCTCGCCCTCCAGGCCGTCGGGCACGGGCAGGTTTCGGATCTCGGGAACTGTGCTCACTCGGTCGAGTATGCCGGACGGGTCCGACACCGCCTTACCCGATCCCGTGCGCTCAGTCCTTGTGGACGGTGCCGTCCGGGTCGAGGCCGCGGAAGGAGAGCAGCACGATCAGGATGCCGCCGCAGACGATCGCCGAGTCGGCGAGGTTGAAGACGGCGAAGCCCTTGGGCGCGATGAAGTCGACGACCTCACCCTGGAAGATGCCGGGCGAACGGAAGATCCGGTCGGTGAGGTTGCCGAGGGCGCCGCCCAGCAGCATGCCGAGCGCGATGGCCCACGGCAGGCTGTAGAGCTTGCGGGCCAGCCGGGCGATCACCACGATCACCGCGGCGGCGATCATCGTGAAGATGACCGTGAAGGCCGCACCGAAGCCGAAGGCGGCGCCGGGGTTGCGGATCGCGTGGAACTCCAGCCAGTCCCCGAAGACCTCGATCGGCGCGTGGTGCTCCAGCTTGGCCACCACGAGCAGCTTGCTGACCAGGTCGAGCGTGTACGCGAACGCGGCCACCGCGAACAGCACGGCGATCCGGCGCCTGCCCCTGGGGGGCGCGGTCTCGCCCCGCTCCGGCTCGGTCCCCGCCGCCTCTGGGGTATCCGGCGTACCGATGATGCGCTCCGCCTCTGCCACGTGAGTCCCTCGAACCTAGGTACCTGACTGAGGAAGAGGGTACGGCACACCTCTCGGCACCCTCTGTACCGGCGTTCTGTACGGGCGTTCAGTACCGGCGTTCCTGCTTCTGCTTGCACTCGACGCACAGGGTGGCCCTCGGGAAGGCCTGCATGCGCGCCTTGCCGATCGGGTCGCCGCAGTTCTCGCACAGGCCGTACGTGCCCGCGTCCAGCTTTCCGAGGGCGCGCTCGGTCTGGATCAGCATCTCGCGCGCGTTGGCGGCGAGCGCCATCTCGCTCTCCCGCGTGATGTTCTTCGTGCCGGTGTCGGCCTGGTCGTCGCCTGCGCCGTCCCCGGAGTCCCGCATCAGACCGGCGAGGGCCCGCTCGGTGGACGTGATCTCCTCGCTCAGCCGCTCGGCGTCGGCATGCAGCTCGGTACGGGCCTCTTCGACCTCCTGAGGCGTCCAGGGGTCCTCGCCCGGGCGGACCGCCAGCTCGCCCGGTCCGGCCGCCGCGGCGAGCCGCGCCTTGGGAACGGGTGTCTTCGCCGCCGTGGCCGTGCCAGAACTCTTCTTCGCAACCACCGTCGTGGCTCCCGTCTGCTCCGCGGCCTGCGCCGCGCCCGCCGTTGCCTTCTTGGCCGCACTCTTCGTGCGCTTCGCGCTGTTCGTCGTCTTGGCGGTCGCCGTCGACCCGGCCGCCGGCTTCGCGGCCGACTTCTTCGTCGTCGACTTCTTCGCGGTCGATTTCGTCGTCGTCTTCGTCGTCTTCGTGGCGGTGCCCTTCGGGGACTCGCTCAGGGCGACGGCCGCCTTCGGGGTTGCCGTCTTCTTCACAGCCACCTTCTTCACGGCCGTCTTCTCCGCGTTCACAGCCGTCGATTTGGCGGCCGGTCTGTTCACGGTCGTTCTCTTCACGGTCGTCTTCTTCGAACCGGTCGCCTTCTCCGAAGAAGCCGCCTTCGTAGCGACCGCCTTCTTCGCCGCGGTCTTCTTCGTTGCGGTCTTCTTCGCCACCATGGCCGCGGCCCCTTCACATTTTGTGATCACGCACGCGAATCGTGCTGGGACGATAAATCGACTTGAGTCCCGCGGCAACGGGGCACGCCGCCCGATTCGTCCACCCCTCCGGCCCCGCGCGGCGAGCCTTCATGCGTTGTGCCCAGCTCCCCGCCGGGTAATCCGCCGAGCCCGGCACCCCGGAACCCGAACGCACGTTCAGCGCCATTCGAGT
Source organism: Streptomyces sp. W16 (assembly GCF_033194735.1). NCBI lineage: Bacteria > Bacillati > Actinomycetota > Actinomycetes > Kitasatosporales > Streptomycetaceae > Streptomyces > Streptomyces sp. W16. The sequence goes on along the minus strand of NZ_JAWOAI010000451.1, from coordinate 4,679 downwards.
CAGTCGAGAGGCCGGAAAGCCCCCGCCCGGCCCCCCGCGCGAAGCACCCGCGAAAGCCCCCTTCGAGGCCCTCGCAAAACCGGTCGGCCGCTGTCGGCGCGGGCCCGTACACTGGGCGGAGCGAGAAGCGTGGATGGGGACGAGTAGCGGCGTACGCAGCCCAGAGCGACCCGGGGACGGTGGAAGCCCGGGGGCCGGCGCGACGTGAAGATCACCCCGGAGCCGCCGGAAGAAAGCCGCAGCCGACCGGCCGCGGCGAGTAGACCCGGTATCGCGACCCCAATGAGGGGGCTCACTGGTGCGCAGGGTGCACCGGGGAGCCAAGGAGGGTGGTACCGCGGGAGCGCGCCGCACACGGCGTACGGAAAGTCGTAGCTCTCGTCCCTCCGGACGGAAGGCAGAAAGTCCGCCGGAGGAAGCTCGCTGATGACAACGCCGACGTACCGCCAGGTGCCCGCCCAGGTCGACCTGCCCGCGCTGGAGCACGCCGTGCTCGACTTCTGGCGCGATCAGAAGATCTTCGCCAAGACCCTGGACCAGTCCGAGGGGCGCCCCGAGTGGGTGTTCTACGAGGGCCCGCCCACGGCCAACGGCATGCCGGGCGCCCACCACATCGAGGCGCGCGTCTTCAAGGACGTCTTCCCCCGCTTCCGGACCATGCGCGGCTACCACGTGGGCCGCAAGGCCGGCTGGGACTGCCACGGCCTCCCTGTGGAGCTGGCGGTCGAGAAGGAGCTGGGCTTCACCGACAAGCAGGACATCGAGGCGTACGGCATCGCCGAGTTCAACGCCAGGTGCCGTGAGTCCGTGACCCGGCACACCGACGCCTTCGAGGCCCTGACGACCCGCATGGGGTACTGGACCGACCTCGAAGACCCGTACCGCACGATGGACCCCGAGTACATCGAGTCGGTCTGGTGGTCCCTCAAGGAGATCTTCAACAAGGGCCTGCTGGTCCAGGACTACCGCGTCGCCCCCTGGTGCCCGCGCGACCAGACGGGCCTCTCCGACCACGAGCTGGCGCAGGGCTACGAGACCGTCGTCGACCCCTCCGTGTACGTCCGTTTCCCGCTCACCTCCGGTCCGCTGGCCGGCCGTGCCGCACTCCTGGTCTGGACGACGACCCCCTGGACGCTCGTCTCCAACACCGCCGTCGCCGCCCACCCCGAGGTCACCTACGTCGTCGCGACGAACGGCGAGGAGCAGCTCGTCGTAGCCGAGCCGCTGCTCGCCAAGGCCCTCGGCGAGGGCTGGGAGACCACCGGTGAGAGCTTCACCGGCGCCGAGATGGAGCGCTGGACGTATCAACGTCCGTTCGAGCTCGTGGAGTTCCCGGAGCCGGCCCACTATGTGGTGAACGCCGAGTACGTGACGGTCGAGGACGGTACGGGTCTGGTCCACCAGTCCCCCGCCTTCGGCGAGGAGGACCTCAAGGTCTGCCGCGCGTACGGCCTGCCGGTCGTGAACCCGGTCCGCCCGAACGGCACCTTCGCCGAGGACGTCCCGCTCGTAGGCGGTGTCTTCTTCAAGAAGGCCGACGAAAAGCTCACCGAGGACCTCAAGGACCGCGGCCTGCTCTTCAAGCACGTGCCGTACGAGCACAGTTACCCGCACTGCTGGCGCTGCCACACCGCGCTCCTGTACTACGCGCAGCCCTCCTGGTACATCCGCACCACGGCCGTCAAGGACCGCCTCCTCCAGGAGAACGAGAACACCAACTGGTTCCCGGACACCGTCAAGCACGGCCGGTACGGCGACTGGCTGAACAACAACATCGACTGGGCGCTGTCCCGCAGCCGCTACTGGGGCACCCCGCTGCCGATCTGGCGCTGCACTGAGGACCACCTCACGGTCGTGGGCTCACGCGCGGAGCTGACCGAGCTGACGGGCACCGACCAGTCGGCCCTCGACCCGCACCGCCCGTTCATCGACGCGGTCACGTTCCCGTGCCCCCAGTGCGCCGAGACGGCGACCCGCGTGCCGGAGGTCATCGACGCCTGGTACGACTCGGGTTCGATGCCGTTCGCGCAGTGGGGCTACCCGCACAAGAACAAGGAACTCTTCGAGTCCCGTTACCCGGCGCAGTTCATCAGCGAGGCCATCGACCAGACCCGCGGCTGGTTCTACACGCTGATGGCCGTCGGCACCCTGGTCTTCGACAAGTCGTCGTACGAGAACGTGGTCTGCCTGGGCCACATCCTCGCCGAGGACGGCCGCAAGATGTCCAAGCACCTGGGCAACACCCTGGACCCGATCCCGCTGATGGACCGCCACGGAGCGGACGCGGTGCGGTGGTTCATGGCGGCGGGCGGCTCCCCCTGGGCGGCACGCCGGGTGGGCCACGGCACGATCCAGGAGGTCGTCCGCAAGACGCTCCTGACGTACTGGAACACGGTCGCCTTCCAGGCCCTGTACGCGCGCACGTCCGACTGGGCGCCCAGCGCGGCGGACCCGGCCCCGGCCGACCGCCCGGTCCTGGACCGCTGGCTGCTGTCCGAACTCCACGCGCTCACCGACCAGGTGACACAGGCTCTGGAGTCCTACGACACCCAGCGCGCCGGCAAGCTCCTGTCGGCGTTCGTCGACGACCTGTCCAACTGGTACGTCCGCCGCTCCCGTCGCCGCTTCTGGCAGGGCGACAAGGCCGCGCTGCGCACCCTGCACGAGGTCGTCGAGACGGTCACCCAACTGATGGCCCCGCTGACCCCGTTCATCACCGAGCGGGTCTGGCAGGACCTGATCGTCCCGGTGACCCCGGGCGCCCCCGAGTCCGTCCACCTGTCCTCGTGGCCGGAGGCTGACCTGTCCGTCATCGACCCGGAGCTGTCGAAGCAGATGGTCCTCGTACGGCGCCTGGTGGAGCTGGGCCGGGCCACGCGCGCGGAGTCGGGCGTCAAGACGCGCCAGCCGCTGTCCCGCGCGCTGATCGCGGCGACGGGCTTCGCCGCCCTGGACCGCGAACTGCACGCGCAGATCACGGAGGAGCTGAACGTCGAGGGGCTCGCCTCGCTGAGCGAGGTCGGCGGCTCGCTGGTCGACACCACGGCGAAGGCCAACTTCCGCGCCCTGGGCAAGCGGTTCGGCAAGCGCGTCCAGGACGTGGCGAAGGCCGTCGCGAACGCCGACGCGGCTGCCCTGTCCCTCGCCCTGCGCGAGGGCACGGCGACCGTCGAGGTGGACGGCGAGACCATCACGCTGGCTCCGGATGAGGTGATCATCACAGAGACCCCGCGCGAGGGTTGGTCCGTGGCGTCCGACTCGGGTGCGACGGTCGCCCTCGACCTGGAGATCACGGAGGAGCTGCGGCAGGCGGGCCTGGCCCGTGACGCGATCCGGCTGATCCAGGAGGCCCGCAAGAACAGTGGCCTGGACGTGGCCGACCGGATCACGCTGCGCTGGACGTCGACCGACCCGGAGGTCATCGCGGCGCTGGCCGAGCACGCGGGCCTGATCGCCGACGAGGTGTTGGCGACGGACTTCGCCCAAGGTGAGGCGGACGACACGTACGGCGTCCCGTTCACGGACGAGGGGTTGTCGCTGGTGTTCCGCCTGCGTAAGGCGTAAGCACCACTGGTGCGAGAAAGGGCCCGGTCTCCGCGAAGGAGGGCGGGCCCTTTCTCACTGCCTCGGGTAGGACCAGGAGACGTGCGCCCACGCGGCGGAGCCGCAAATCGATACAGCCCCGCGCCCCTGAAGGCCGAGGCCGGTCAGCCCACGCAAAAGGGCGGGGCCCCGGAAGAAGATCCGGGGCCCCGCCCTTTGAACGCTGCCGACGCCTGAGGCGTACTACAGGCCGGTCAGTTGTCGTCCTCGTCGATCAGGAAGCCGCGCATCGGCGAGGGAGCCTGGCCCATCGGGGACGGGCCCTGCGGGCGTACCGGAGCCATCGGCTGGGTCATCGCCGGCGACATCTGCTGCTGGCCGCCGTAGGACGGACCGGCCGGAGGCGGGCCTCCCATGCCACCCATGCCCTGCGGGCCGCCGTACGACGGGGCGCTCGCGCCTGCCGGGGCCATCGAGGGCGCCGGGGACGGCGGAAGCGACGCGGCGGCCGGAGCGCGCGGCGGAGCCAGCGAGTCGTCGGCCTGGGTCTCCAACTGACGCAGCTGGGACTCCAGGTAGGACTTCAGACGCGTGCGGTACTCGCGCTCGAAGCCGCGCAGGTCCTCGACCTTGCGCTCCAGCGTGGCGCGGGCGGACTCCAGGGAGCCCATCGCGACGCGGTGCTTCTCCTGCGCGTCCCGCTCCAGGGCGTCGGCCTTGGCACGGGCGTCACGCTCAAGACCCTCGGCGCGCGAACGGGCCTCGCCGACGATCTTGTTGGCCTCGGAACGGGCCTCGGCGATCGCCTGGTCGGCGGTCTGCTGGGCCAGCGAGAGGACACGGGCGGCACTGTCGCCACCGGGGCCCTGCTGCGGCATGCCGCCGCCCATCGGTCCGCCCATGCCCATCTGCTGCTGCATGGGGGGCTGGCCGCCCATCTGACCCTGCATCGGGCCTTGGCCCATCTGCTGCATCTGACCCTGCATCGGGCCCTGGCCCATCTGCCCCTGGCCCATCTGGCCCTGCATCGGACCCTGGCCCATGGGGCCCTGTCCCATCGGACCCTGGCCCTGCGGACCACCCTGGCCGCCGGGGCCGGGCGGCAGCTGCGGGGCGCCGCTCGGCAGCTGGGGCGG
>NZ_JAWOAI010000450.1:0-8380 GCF_033194735.1 Streptomyces sp. W16 | reverse complement strand
CCGACCAGGTCCCGCCGGTGCATGACCTCGGCCGGCGCCCGTGCCGCCGCGCCGCTCTACGCCGCCGCGTCCATGCCGGTGGTCCTGGTCTCGGTCGACGACGAGTCCGCCGGACTGTCCACCACGACCCTGCGCACCCTGTGTGTGACCAGGTCCTCGGACAGCTCACAGACCCTGCCGATCCTCTCCTCCCTGACCAGGACCCGCCCCACCCACCACACAGCGGTCGTCCAGGACCGGGCGGCGGGCGAGGCGGCCGTCGACATCAGCCGGAACCTGGTGGAGACACCGCCCAGTGGCGGCACCATCACGGTCCACCAAGTGGCCGCCGAAACGGCCGACTTCGGCCCGGCCGTCGCCGCCGCCCTGGCCACCCGGCCGCAGGCGGTCGTCTACGCCGGCATGTCACCCGGCCGGGCGGCGGCCTGCGCCCGGGCCCTGACCTCGGCACACTTCGCGGGAGCAGTGGCAGGCTTCGAGCCGGTCATGCGCGGCGGCTTCCTCATGGCTGCCGGGCAGGCGGCCGAGGGCTGGGTCTTCGAAGCGCCGTACACCGAGGCGCAGTCGGTCGGCACGACAGCCGCAAAGGCGTTCACAGCGGCCTACCGGGCGCGCTACGGCGAGGCACCCGGCCGGTGGTCCGCCGAGGCGTACGACGCCGTCGGCCTGATCGCCCGAGCCCTCGACGCGCTCGGCACCACCACCACGATCGAGCCCGCACAGGTCGCCGAAGGCCTCTTCCACCTCGCGTACGACGGGGTGGCCAAGCCGATCCGCTTCATCCAGGGCACCACCCACACGATGGACCCGGAGAACACCGCCTTCCTGTACCAGGCCAGGGACGGCGCGTTCCGTTTCCTGGGGCGGTACGACCAAGTCCGGGCGGTGCAGCCATAGTTTCCCGTCGGAGGACCCATGGCATCCTGTGGCGGTGCACCTCAGTGACCATGCGACCAGTGTCGAACTCCGCCCCCTGCGCTATCAGTTCCCCAAGGTCCGGGGCAACCGCTACGACAACAACTGGCTGGTCATCGGTGCCAAGGTGACGACGGCCGAGGGCAGTTGGTCCTTCGCCGACCCCGCTCTGCTGAACGGCGAGGCCCAACAGGTCACCGCCTGGCTGCGCGGCGTGGCCACGGGGACAGTGGCCGTGACGCAACGCGATGCCGAAGGCTATATGTCCCCGGACACGTGGTTCAACGAACCGGTGCTGGCCTTCAGCCTCGCCGGACGAAGCGAGGACGGCGCGCTGATCCGCGTTCATCTGTCCCTGGAGGCGACACCTCCGTGGCGGCAGGGCGACGCCAGACCTGACATCTACCAGTACTTCGTGGAGATACAGGTGGATACGGCCGCGCTGCTCCACGCGGCCGACGAGTGGGAGCTCGCTCTGGCTGCCTTCCCCACCCGCTGATCGGCGTCGGCGTCGGTCCCACCAGGACTTCTCACTGCGAAGCCTGCTGCTCCGCGGCCACCGTGCGGAGATACGCGCCGAGGCGGGCGATGGCCGACGGGTTGCGGGGGCTCTCGACGAGGTCGACGTAGTCGAGGACGAAGATCCGCCGGTGCTTGACGGCGGAGACGTTGCGGAGCGGGGCGTAGGAGAGGAGGAACTTCTTCTTCTGTGCGGCGCTCACGTCACCGTAGTCGCAGATCACAATGACGTCCGGGTCCCGTCGCACGACGGTTTCCCAACCGACCGTGGTCCAGGAGTCCTTGAGGTCGTGCATGACGTTGACCCCGCCGGACTCGCTGATGATCTGGTCGGGGGCGGCGTAGCGGCCCGAGGTGAACGGGGCGTCCTGGCCGCTGTCGTAGAGGAAGACCGTGGGGCTCTTGGTGGGTGCCTTGCTGTGGACGGTGGCGATCTGCTTCTTGAAGTCGGCTATCAGGATGGCCGCGCGCTTCTCGACGCCGAAGAGCTTTCCGAGGTTGGTGAGGTCGGTGTAGAGGGCTTGCAGGGGCGGCATGATGCCGCGTGAGGTGTCGGTGCGGCCGTTGCGGCACGACTCGGTGAGGATGTACGAGGGGATGCCGAGCTTCTTCAGGGCGTCGGGGGTGAGGCCGCTGTCGTCGCGGAAGCCGTAGTTCCAGCCGGCGAAGACGAGGTCGGCGCGGGCGTCGAGGACGTTCTCCTTGGTGAGTTGGTCCTTGGACAGCCACTTGACCTTCTGGTAGCCGTCCTTCCAGGGCACGTCGGTCAGATCGCCCTTGTCGTCGGGCATGGCGAACCCGGCCATGCGGTTCTCCAGTCCGAGGGCGAACATCAGCTCGGTGATGCCGACGTCGTTGGTGACCACTCGCTTCGGGACGGTCTTGTACGTCACTTTCTGACCGCAGTTGGAGAGGGTGACCGCCTCCGTGGAGCGAGTGTCCGCGGTCGACTCGACGCTCGCACCGCAGCCGGTGGCGGTCGCGGCGAGGCAGAGGGCGGCGGCAAGTAGCTTGCGCATGGGGCGTGTTGTCCTTATGTGGTGGGCGGGAGCAGGTCGAACAGGAGCTGGACGGCGCCGGTCTCCGGGTGCCGTACCGGGTGCGCGCGGACTCCGAACACCTCGGCGAGCAGGGCGGGTTGGAGTACGTCGTGCGGTGCGCCGGACGCGACGATCCGGCCGTCCGCGATCACGTACAGCAGGTCGCAGTGCGCGGCGGCGAGGTTGAGGTCGTGCAGGGCCGCGAGGACGGTCAGGCCGCTGCGGCGGACCAGTGACAGCACGTCCAACTGGTGGGCGATGTCGAGGTGGTTGGTGGGTTCGTCGAGGACGAGCACGCGCGGGCGCTGGGCGAGTGCGCGGGCGATCAGGACGCGCTGCTTCTCCCCGCCGGACAGGGCGAGGAACCCGCGGTGGGCGAGGTGGGCGACACCGGTGCGTTCCATGGCTCCGGCGCAGATCTCCCGGTCCGACGCGGCGGTCCGGTCCCGGTGCGGCAGCCGTCCCATGACGACCACCTCGGCGACGGTGAAGTCGAACTCGGCCGACGACTCCTGCGGCAGCGCGGCCAACACCCGGGCGGCGGCCCGCGGTTCCATGGCGTGTACGTCGTCCCCGTCGAGCCGGACCACTCCGCCGGCCGGCCGCAGCGCCCGGTACACACACCTCAACAGGGTTGATTTCCCACTGCCGTTGGGGCCGACGAGCCCGACGAAGGCCCCGGAGTCCACGGCGAGCCGGATGTCGTCGACCAGCCGCACCGCGCCCGCGTCGACCGACAGCCCCTCGATGTCGAGCCGCATCAACGCCCCCCGAACGCGTAGCCGCCGCGCCGCATCAGCAGCAGGAAGGCGGGCACTCCCACGACGGCGGTGATGACGCCTACCGGGAGTTCGGCCGGCGCCAGCAGCAGCCGGGACAGCACGTCCGCCCACACCAGCAGCACCGCGCCGGCCAGGGGCGCGACCGCGAGGACCCGGCGGTGATCGGCGCCGACGAGCATCCGTACGAGGTGCGGCACCATGAGCCCGACGAAGCCGATGGCGCCGCTGACCGCCACCACCGTTCCCGTCACGGCCGCGGTGACGAGGAACAACTCCCGGCGCAGTCGGGCCGGTTGGACGCCGAGCGCGGCGGCGGTCTCGTCCCCCATCGCGAGGGCGTTGAGCGGTTCCGCCCGCCACCGCAGCCAGGCCCAGCCCGCCACTACGGTGACGGCGGCCAGCGGCACCTGCGCCCAGGTCGCGCCGCCCAGGCTGCCGAGCAGCCACATCATCGCCGAGCGGGCCGCTTCGCCGCGGGCCGCGCCGAACACCATCACGGTGGTGACGGCTTCGAAGCCGTAGGCCAGCGCGGTCCCGGTCAGGATCAGCCGCAGCGGGGTGAGGCCGTGCGGCGAGCGGGCCACCGCGTACACGAGGACCATGGCCGCGAGGGCCGAGGCGAACGCGGACGCGGACAGCGCCCAGACGCCGAGGCCGGCGAACGCGCCCAGCAGGATGACGGCGTTGGCGCCTACCGCAGCGCCCGAGGAGATGCCCAGGACGAACGGATCGGCGAGCGCGTTGCGGACCATGGCCTGGACGGCCACGCCGACGGCCGAGAGCCCGGCGCCCACGACGGCCGCGAGGACGACCCTCGGCAGCCGGATCTCCCAGACGATGGTGTACGCGGCGGCGTCGCCGGCGTGCACGGTTCCGCCGGTGACTCCGGCCCACAGGAACCGGAACACGTCCGCCGGTCCGATGCCGGCCGCTCCCAGTGCGACGCCGCACACGAGGGAGACGCAGAGCAGGAGCAGCAGCCCAAGTATCAACAGCGGCTGGGGTGTTCGGCCCGGGCCGGAGCTCGGAGGTCGGCGCACGATCGGCGGTCCTTCACCTGGGGCCGCCTGGTGAGCCTCGATCGAGGAGGCAGCCCGTACGACCGTGCCGGCCGCTCGGGTCCCCTCTCGCAGTCCACGGCGAGCAGTCAACGGGTCGCACCACCCACGGGCGATCGGGCTCACGCGACGACCACGGGGTCGCCACGCACACCGTTGCGGGTCAGCGCCGGATTCTCACCGGACTTCCCCCGCGGGAGGCTTGGGGAGCCTAACAAACGGGGACGAGCAGGTCGGCGGCGGCCGAGCCCGAGCCCCGACCCCGCCTTCGACGCGGCGAACGGAGCGGCCGTAGATGCCGGGACAGGACGGCGAAGTACCCCTGCGCGGCGGGCGCGTGACCCCCGGCGTGGTGCATGTCGGTGACACGGTGCGCCGGCCGGTCACGGAGGCGTCGCCCTTCGTGGCACGGCTCCTCGGCCATCTCGAAGGGCGCGGTTTCGCCGGTGCCCCACGTCATCTCGGCCTCGACGCGGACGGACGTGACACGTTCAGTTATCTGCCCGGTCGGGTGCCCGCCAGGTTCCGGCGCTGGACCGACACACAGGTCGCAGCGGCCGGTGACCTGCTCCGGTCCCTGCACGACGCGACCCGTGGCTGTGCGCTCGCCGGGTCGTGCCCCGTCGTCTGCCACCACGACCCCGGCCCGAACAACGCCGTCTTTCGCGACGGCCTGCCCTACGCCTTCATCGACTTCGACACCGCCGCGCCCGGCGATCCCCTCGAAGACGTCGGATACGCGGCCTGGACCTGGTGCGTCTCCTCCCGCCCCACCGCACCGTCCGCCGTGGCGCAGGCGGCCCAGGTGCGGATCCTCGCGGACGCCTACGGTCTCGAAGGCTCCGCCCGTGGCGAATTGGTCGACGCGATGCTCGACCGGCAGACCCGCAACGCGAGTTGGTGGCGACAGCGCCTCACCAGCACCGAACATCCGCCGGGCGAGGACGAGTTGATCGCCTCCCGCGTCGAGTGGTCCGGGCGGGAGCACGCGTACACCTCCGCGCATCGCCCCACGTTCGAGAGGGCGCTGCTGGTCACGCGCCCACTCTCGCGATGAACGAGGCGAGGTTCGTCACGGTCCGCCGGATCTTCTCCTCCAGGGTGAGTGACTCCTGGAGGCGTGCGCCGGCGCCCATGTCCTTCTTGCCGCGTACGTACAGGGAGCAGGCGAGGTCGCTGCACATGTAGACGCCGACCGAGTTGCCCTGCTGTCCGGCCTTCCCGGACCTCGGCGCGACCATCAGGGAGACGCCTCCGGTGTGGGTGGTCAGGCACACCGAGCACATGCTGCGGCGCTGCTGCCAGGAGCCGGCGCCGGTGGTGCGCAGCTGGACGCCGACCGGGCGGCCGTCCAGCTCGGTCACGACGTAGGCCCGGTCGGGGGCCTGGGGATCTCGCCAGCCCAGGAAGTCCAGGTCGTCCCAGGACCGTTCGGCCAGGTCACGGGGGACGGCCAGGCGCTTGGCCTCGCCCTTGGTGCAGTTCACGAACGCGGCGCGTATCTCTTGCTCGGTCAGCGGCTTCATAACAGACACGCTAATTTGCCTAATTGAGTTAGGCAAGTGCATAATCTTCGAAGGTGGGGATGCGCATCGATACGGAGGACGACCATGGCAGGGACCGGACGAGTGGGACTGACCACGGAGCGCCTGGTCCGGGCGGGCGCGGATCTGGCCGACGAGATCGGCTTCGAGCACGCGACCCCCGCGGAGCTCGCCCGGCGTTTCGGCGTCAAGACCGCGAGCCTGTACTCGCATGTGAAGAACGCCCACGACCTCAAGACCCGGATCGCCCTGCTCGCCCTCGAGGAACTGGCCGACCAGGTCTCCGCCGCGGTGGCCGGACGGGCCGGCAAGGACGCCCTCACCGCCTTCGCGAACGCCTACCGCGACTACGCCCTCAAGCACCCGGGCCGCTTCGTCGCGGCCCGGTTCCGGCTCGCCCCGGAGACGGCCGCCGCCAGCGCGGGCGTCCGGCACGCACAGATGACACGGGCGATCCTGCGCGGCTACGACCTGGCCGAACCGCACCAGACGCACGCGGTACGACTGCTGGGCAGCGTCTTCAGCGGCTACGTCGGCCTGGAGTCGGCCGGCGGCTTCGACCACAGCGCGCCCGACGCGCAGGAGAGCTGGACCGAGATCCTCAACGCGCTGGACACCCTGCTGCGCAGCTGGCCGACCGCAGCCTCCTGACCGCGCCTTGCGGAAGACGGCAAAGCGCCGTCGGCCGCCACCTCGGCCGAATACCCTCCGGACCCAGCGACGCGATGAACTGCTCCATCAACGCCTGCTGTTCGGGATCGGCCCCCGTGGCAACGCGTCGTGTCCGTGCGTATCCGTAGAGAATCGACGACGTCCTGGACGGCACGTGCACCCTCATCTACATCTTCATGGCATGGCTGAGGAAGGCTCACGAGAGTCAGGACATGGACGTCATCGAGTACGTGGTGCCCACCCTCGTGGGCACGCTGTGCATGATGCCCAAGAGCGTTTCTCCCGAGGCGATCCCCACCATGGCCGGCCTGGTCGTCGCCGCGGGCATCGGGCTGAGCCCCAATCTCTGGCGCGAGCAGTACGGGGACGCGCGCGGACGAGGACTGACGTACCGCGAACTTCACCGGCCCCGGGCCGGCAGGGGGCGAGCCGCGCGCAGATCGTCCAGCTTCTCCGCGTCGCCCGTCCCGGCCGCCGCCGTGTACGTGACGATCCTGAGGTCGGTGCCGGCGGCCGTCACGATGTCGAGGTCGAGGTCGATGTCTCCCACCCGGGGGTGTTCTACGGTCTTGCGGTCTCCGACGTGGGTGCGGGCCGTGCCGTTGGACCACAGGCGGGCGAAGCGCGGGCTGTCGCGCAGCATGCGGTCGACGAAGGCGACGAGCCTCGCGTCATGAGGATGGGCGGCGGCCGTGACCCGCAGGTCGGCGACGAGATCCTCCTCCTCGACCTCGTCGCCCTCCCAGGACCGCACGGGCCAGCCCGCGATCGGCACCCGTCCGCGTCCGCCGGCCGGCCGGAACATCCCGGCGACGAGGTTGTGCTCGTCCCAGCCGTAGGTGCGGGGATCGCCGATCGCGGCGGACCACATGTCGTTCCAGCCGATGAGGGTCCAGTCGGCGGCGAAGACCGCGGTGGGGTTGTCCGACAGCAGGCCCACGAGCCGGTGCACCCTCGCGGGCATGTGCCTGGACACGTTCCCGGTCGCGGGCGGCGCGAGGTGGGCGCAGCGGAACAGATGGTCGCGTTCGGACGGTTCGAGGCGGAGCGCTCTGGCCAGCGCGGTGACGACCTGGGCCGAGGGGTTGCGGGCGCGGCCCTGCTCCAGCCGGACCAGGTAGTCGACCGACAGGCCCGCCAGCCGGGCCAGTTCCTCCCGGCGCAGTCCGGGGATGCGCCGGTCCCCGCCCGGTTCAAGCCCGCCGGCCTGTGGTGACACACGCTCTCGCCACCCCCGCAGAGCGCTGCCGAAGTGGTTCGTCGTAGCCATGGACAACATCGTCGTCGACACGCCGTACGGCACACGGAACTTCCGTCTGCGCACTACGGATTCTTTACCCGCCGGTCCCTTGCGTCCGCCCGCGCCGGGTCAGGACATCACCCCTGCGGGCACCGCTTCACCGGACGGCTCGACATCACTGTCGTCCGTCCAGTGGGCCCGGGTGAACGCGGCGGCGGCGTCGAGCGCGGCCCCTGCCTCGTCGAGCATCGCCGCGAACCCCTGGAAGACGTGCGGTACTTCGGGCCAGACCTGCAGATCGACCCGTACGTCGCACTCGGCGGCGCGCGCCGCCAGCCGTACGGCGTCGTCCAGCAGGATCTCGTGCGAGCCGACCTGGATGAGCAGCGGAGGCAGGCCGGTCAGGTCCGCGAAGACGGGGCTGGCGTGGGGCGTGATGGGGTCCGTGTCGCGCAGATAGTCGCGGGCGCGCCTGCGCAGGCCCTCCGGGGTCAGGGAGGGATCGACGGCCGCCTTGCTCACCGCGCTCGCGCCGGACACGCTCAGGTCGGCCCACGGGGAGAACACCGCGGCCGACGCGGGCCGGGGCAGCCCCGCGTCCTTGGCGGCG
>NZ_JAWOAI010000449.1:0-8415 GCF_033194735.1 Streptomyces sp. W16 | reverse complement strand
CTCTTCCGATCTCAGCGTGGGCGTCGCGATGCCCACGCCGAGGCCGGTGACGACCAGTCCGGGAACCGTGGCCCGCCAGCCGGAACCGGCGTCGAGGACGGCCTGCAGGAACCCGCCCGCCGCGATCAGCAGCAGCCCTCCGCCGATCGTCCACCGCGGCGAGGCGCCGTGCAGGAACCGTCCGGCGAGGGCGGACACCACGAACGCCGCCGCGCACATGGGCACCAGGGCGAGCCCCGCCTTCACCGGGCCGAGCCCCAGCGACGACTGGAGCCAGAGGGAGGAGAACGGCAGGTAGGAGAAGGCCGCCGCGGACAGCAGCAGAGCGGCGAGCATGACGCCGACGAAGGACGGCTTCCGCAGCAGCCCGAGGTCGAGCATCGGATGCCCGCGCCGCCGCTCCACTCCCGCGAACACCGCGAGGGCGACGGCGCCGAGAGCGAACAGACCCAGTACCGCGGGATCGGTCCACCCCTCGTCCCCCGCCCGGATCAGCGCGTAGGTGACGGCCGCCGCCGCGACGGTGAAGGACGCCGTACCGGGGACGTCGACCCCTTCGGCCCGCGGATTGCGGGACTCCGCGACCACCCGCAGCGTCAGGACGATCGCCAGGACGCTCACCGGGAGATTGACCCAGAAGATCCAGCGCCATCCGAAGTGCTCGGTGAGCAGCCCGCCGAGGATGGGACCGGCCGCGGCGGCGGCCCCGTTGACGGCTCCCCATATACCGAAGGCCACTCCTCGGTCCCGGCCCTGGTAGGCCGAGTTGAGCAGCGCCATGGTCGTGGCGAGCATCGCCGCCCCGCCGATGCCCTGCACACCGCGCGCCGCGATCAGCAGCGCCGGATCGGGGGCGAGACCGCACACCAGGGAGGCCGCGGCGAAGAGCCCCAGCCCCGCGACATAGATCCGGCGCCGGCCCACGAGATCGGCGAGCGAACCTGCGCCGAGCAGCAGGGCCGCGAGCGTCAGGGCGTACATGTCCATCACCCACTGCAGGTCGGAGAAGGACGTGGACAGGTCCTCGGCCATGTCCGGCAGCGCCACGGTCACGATGGTGACGTCCACGAGGAGCATGAACGCCCCCAGGCAGACGGCCACCAGCGGCCACCATTTCCTCATGAGGTCTCCCTTGTCGGCGCGGGCACCGGGCGGCGCCGGCCTCCCCGTACGGTCGGGGAAGCCGGAGTACCCGACTACTCGGGGACCGCTGGCTGGCGGAAACCTCCGTCGAATAGCCTGAGTTGGTGGAAACCATCGGCCTGGAGCGGATCGACCGCCAGCTGGTCCACGCCCTGCAACTGGACGGGAGGGCGTCGTTCCGCCGGCTCTCGGAGGTGCTCGACGTCTCCGAGCAGACCGTCGCCCGCCGCTATCGGCGGCTGAGAACGTCCGGGGTCCTGCGGGTCGTCGGACGCACGGAGGCGCGCCGCCTCGGCCAGGTGGACTGGTTCACCCGCGTCCGGTGCGCCCCGGAGGCCGCGGGCCGGGTCGCGGAGGCGCTGGCCCGACGGCCCGGCATCTCCTGGGTCAGTCTCGTGTCGGGCGGTACGGAGATCGTCTGCGTCACGCGCGCCCGGTCCCGCCAGGAACAGGACGATCTCCTGCTGGGCAAGGTGCCGCGCACTCCGCGCGTGGCCGACGTGACGGCGCACTGTCTGCTGCGCACGTTCTACGGCGGACCCACAGGTTGGAGCGGCCGTACCGACTCCTTGGCGGCGCATCAGACGGAGCGGCTCACCGGGTCGTCGGGCGGGACCGACGGCGGAGGCGGACGGGTCGCCCTGGACGAGTCCGACGAGCGGCTGCTCGCCCAACTCGCCCTGGACGGCCGTATCAGCTGTGCCGATCTCGCCCGGACCGTGGGGCAGCCCGAGTCGACGGTCCGGCGCAGGCTGGAGTTCCTGCGCCGCTCGGGGGTCCTGTACTTCGACGTCGACATCGACTCCGTCCACCTGGGCTACGAGACGGAGGCGTTCCTGTGGCTGACGGTGACCCCGGCGCGGCTCGCGGAGGTGGGCACGGCGCTGGCCCGGCACCCCGAGATCGCCTTCGCCGCCGCGACCACCGGACCCACGAACATCGTGGCCTCCGTCGTCTGCTGTGACGTGGGCGGCCTGTACGACTACCTGAGCGAGCGGATCGGCGCGCTGGAGGGCGTGCGACACGTCGAGACGGCACCCGTCATACGAAGCCTCAAACGGGCCGGCACCCTCATGCACGGCAGCCTGGCCGCGGACCGGCAGGGCCCACGGCGGTGAGCCCGCCTCACCCGGACCCCTCGCCCTCCGCTCTCTCCGCTCCTTCGTCTTCGAAACGCCGTACGAGCTTCTCGAGACGGGCGAGGATCTCCGGGTTGTTGCGTGCCTCCTCCACGAACGGGGCGACGGCCGCGGCGCCGTAGCTGCGCAGCACGCTCCGGACGGCCAGCGTGGCCTCGTTGGCGACGGCCGGCGTATAGGCGTAACTGCGGCCCTGCTTGACGCGTGAGGCCGCGCCCCGTTCCCAGAGGCGGGCGAGCACGGTCATCACGGTCGTGTAGGCCAGGGGCGCGCTGCGGCTGCGGTTGAGCACGTCGCGGACGGCGTGCGGGGTGAGGGGGTGATCGGTCCGCCAGAGGACACGCATCACCTCGGATGCCAGTGGTCCGAGGATGATGCCGCTGGGCTCGGATTCCGATCCTGACACGTGCGTTCCTGTTCTCGCGGTGGGGGACTCAGCCCGTCCTGCGGGCGAGGCCGAGCTGAAATGCCATGGATACGGCCATGGTTCGGTTCGGGCACTGCAACTTCGCGAGGACATTGGCCACATGACGCTTCGCACCATGCTCCGAGATACCGAGCCGGTCGGCGATCTGCCGGTTGCTGCAGCCGTCCACGAGCAGGTCCAGCGTCTGTTGCTCGCGTGGTGTCAGGGCGACGGCCGGCTCCGGGACCTCCACTCCGCGCCCGGCCAGCGAGAGCAGTTCGCGGGCCAGGGTTCCCGGGATCGGGATGTCGCCGCGACCGATCCGGTGAATGGCGTCCTGCAGTGTCGTCGCGGTCAGATCCGATTCCAGCAGGAAGCCGTCCGCGTGCCGGATCGAGGCCCGGGTCAGGGCTTCCTCGGCCGGGGCCTGAAGCAGAACGATGATCTTGCAGTCCCGCCGCTGGCCGATGTCCCTCAGCTCGGCGAGTTCGGTGTCCGTCGAACTCGCCGGCACCACGGCGATGTCGTACCGGCTGCCCGTGAGCAGTTCCATGGCCTCGTCGTGCGTCCCGCAGCCGCCGACCCGGCGGACGGCCGGAACGGTGTCGAGCATGGAGCGCAGGCCCCAGCGTGTCAGGTCATGAGGCAGTGCGATCAGTACTGCGAGCGACTCGTCGGGATCCCGGCACGTCTCTCCAGGAGCCGCCCGACTCTGATTCTCCGTCTCCTCCGCGCGGCAGATGTCCAAGCGATTCCCCCGTCGTCCGGTGCCCCCCTGCGGGAGCGGTGCGCACCCTGTGCACCGACTCAGCCTAGGTGGCTCGTACTACGGCACTGTAGTGCGTAATGCGTCATCGGTGACGGGGCTTCGCATCGCCGCGCGGAGGGGCCTCACAGTGACATCACAGCTTGGTCGGCTTGCTTGTTGCACGTTCATCCACAACGATGACTTACGGTGTCGAACTTAGTTCGACGTCGGTCGGGTCGGGGAACTCGGGGGGCGAGTGATCGTGCGTCGTGTTGTTGGTCAGGCGGGACTGCTGCTCGTTCTGCCGGCGCAGCTCCTGCTTCTGCCGTCGCTGCCCCCCGTGCTCGTCCTGGCCAAGGTCCTGTGTGCGACCGGCCTGGTGTGCACCGTCGCGATCTCCGCCGTGACCGCGCTTCTCATGGCCAACTCGGCGATGGGAGCCGCCTTCTGCGGGCGCCAGCTCCTCGCCGTCCGGCGGATGCGGCGCTCCCTGCCGCCGGAGAGCCACTGGCCGGATCATCTCGTGAACGCGGTCGTGCGAGTGGGCCTGGAAGGCAAGGTCTCACTTGTCCGTGACCACCGCACGCTCGCTTTCACGCACGGTGTGTTCCGGCCGCGGATCACGCTGGGTTCCGGGCTCGTAGGCCTCCTCACGGAGGACGAACTGGTGGCCCTGTTACGTCACGAGGAGTGCCATCTGAAGTCGGGGGACCCCCTGCGGTTCCTCGTCCTGCACACCGCCGGCGTCCTGACGCGCCGCCTTCTGCCCGCTCTCTCCAAGTGGTTCACGGAGCGCGTCACCCACCGCGAACTCCTCGCGGACTTCTACGCCGTGCAGTCGTGCGGTGTGCGCAGTGTCGCCGGCGCGTTGCTGACGGCCCTGAGCCGGCCCGCCATGTCCGACAACGCGGCACTGTCCGCGTTCACGGCCACGCCCGAGGCGATCGAGGCGCGGCTCGTCCAGCTGGAGACCGGCGTCATGCCGCGGCGGGCGACGGCCGATCGGCGGGAGCTGGTGGCCAGCACCTTGAGCCTGGTCCTGTTCGTACTGGCCGCGCTCGTGCTCCTCGTCGTGTGCGGCGACATCTTCGGACCCGCCTCCGAGTGAGGCTCCCGCCACGACCCGAAGGGCACCTGGCCGGTCGAGCGGTACCGCGTCGACCCCCGCTCCCCGCCGCCGACGCCCGACGACGCTCCGTGGCCGGGCAACCCCTCGCCGCGAGGTTCCCGCGGACTTTATGCTCGTTCGCGGCCGAGCGCCCCGAGGGCGGGCGCGCCGGCCGCACATGTCATGACAGTCGGCACGGGAGACTCGGTGCGCACACGTTTTGCCGTACTCGGACCGGTCAGGGCCTGGCGCGGCGACACGGAACTGCCGCTGGGACCCCCCAAGCAGCGCGCCCTGCTCGCGCTGCTGCTGACCGAGGCGGGGCATCCGGTCGCCGTCCACGAGATCGTCGACGCCCTGTGGGGACAGGACCCGCCGGACAGCGCCGTCAACGTCGTCCAGCGGCACGTCGGAGCACTGCGGCGGCTGCTCGAACCCGAGCTCCCGGCCGGGGGTCAGTCACGGTGGCTGGTGCGCGGCTCGGGCGGCTACCGCCTCGAAGTCGACGCCGACGGTCTCGACCTGCTGCGCTTCCGGGCCCTGCGGCGACAGGCGGAGCAGGCCGTACGGGACGGTCAACCGCCCACCGCCACAGGGCTGTTGATCGAGGCGCTGGCCCTGTGGCGAGGGCCGGCGGCCTCCGGGATCGCGGCCGAGGTGAGGTCCCACCCCGCCTTCACCGCCCTCGACGACGAGCACCTGGCCGCCGTCAAGGAGGCCGCCGAACTCGCCCTGGAGGCCGGACCGGGCCTGGGCGCACGGGTGTTGGTGACGCTCCGGCAGGCCGCGGCCCAACACCCGCTGGACGAAGGGCTGCAGGCCAGACTGATCCTGGTGCTCGCGGCCACCGGACACCAGGCCGAGGCCCTCGACGTCCACCGGACCGTACGCACCCGCCTCGCCGACGAGCTGGGCGTACAGCCGGGCCCCGAACTCCAGGCCGCTCTGCAGCGGGTGCTCGGGCACACCCACGCCGCGCGTGCCGCGACACCGTCCGGAAACGCGCGGGCGGCCGAGGACGCGGCCGGGGCGGAACAGCCGGACACCGTCGCCACCATCCGTCCCGCCCAACTCCCCGTGGATCTCCCCGCCTTCACCGGCCGGCGCAGCGAACTCGCCCACGTCCAGGAGCTGTTGCGCGCGTCCGACGCACACGCCTCGACGGTGGTGATCAGCGCCATCGGCGGCATGGCCGGCGTCGGCAAGACGACCCTGGCGGTGCACTGGGCGCACAGCGTCGCCGACCGTTTCCCCGACGGGCAGCTCTACGTCAATCTGCGCGGCTTCCACCCCAGCGGTTCGATCATGAGCGCGGCCGAGGCCATCCGGTCCTTCCTCGACGCGTTCGGCGTCCCCGGGCAGCGCATCCCCGCCGGGCTCGACGCACAGGCCGCGCTGTACCGCAGCCTCCTCGCCGACCGCCGCGTCCTCATCGTGCTGGACAACGCCCGCGACACCGAGCACGTCCGCCCCCTGCTGCCCGGCGCCCCCGGCTGCCTGGTCGTCGTCACCAGCCGCAACCAGCTCTACGGCCTGGTCGCCGGCGAGGGCGCGCACTCGCTGACCCTGGACGTGCTCACCGAGGCGGAGGCCCGCGAGTTCCTGTCCCGCCGGCTGGGCGCCGAACGGATCGCGGACGAACCCGACGCCGTCGCGGAGATCATCACCCTGTGCGGCCGGCTCCCCCTGGCCCTGGCCGTCGTCAGTGCCCGCGCGGTCGTGAACCCGGCCTTCCCGCTCGCGTCCATCGCCGCCGAACTCTCCGACAGCGAGGACAGTCTCGACGCGTTCGCCGGAGAGGCCCCCGCCGCCGACGCCCGCAGCGCGTTCTCCTGGTCGTACCAACTCCTCAGCCCCGCCGCCGCCCGGGTGTTCCGGCTGTTCGCCCTGCACCCGGGACCCGACTGCTCGCTCGCCGCCGTCGCGAGCCTCGCCGGGCAACGGGTCGGCCAAGTCCGGCCGGTCATGGCGGAGTTGGCCCGGGCGCACCTGATCTCCGAGTCCCTGCCGGGCCGTTACGGCTGTCATGAACTGCTGCGCGCCTACGCCGCCGAGCTGGGCCGGGCACAGGACACCGCGCAGGAACTGGAAGCGGCCCGGCGGCGCATGCTCGACCACTATGTGCACAGCGCGCACGCGGCCGACAGCGTTCTGATGCCCACCCGGGACAGCATCCAACTGCGCCCGCACACAGCCGGGGTGACCGTCCCGCGACTGCCCGACCAGGTGGCGGCGGCCGCCTGGCTGGAGACGAACCGGTCGGTCGTGCTCGCCGCGATCGAGCAGGACGCCCGGCACGGCGGCGGCGAACACAGCTGGCAGTTGGCCCTGGTCCTGGAGCTGTACCTGGACCGGGGCGGTCGCTGGTCCGAGCAACTCGACGCGCAGACAAGGGCAGTTGAGGCGGCCCAGCGCCTGGGCGACATATCCGGCCAGGCGTTCGCCCACCGCGCGCTCGGCTTCGTCAGCGGTCGCCTCGGTCGGCCGGACGAGGCCGACGCCCACCTGGCGCGCGCCCTGGAGCTGTTCGGCGAGATCGGCGACCGGGTCGGCCGGAGCAGGACCCACCGCAGGCTCGCGTTCCTGGCCAACGGGCGTGGCCGGCACGAGGAGGCCCTCGACCACTACGCCGAGGCGAGCGCCCTGTGCCGCGCGGCCGGGCGGCGCGACGGCGAGGCCGGCATCGCCAACGAGGTCGGCTGGACGTACATCCTGATGGGCAAGTACGAGGACGCCCTGACCGAGTGCGGCCATGCGGTCGCGGCCCACCGGGAGACGGGCGACCGCAACGGAGAGGCCGCCGCCCTGGACAGCCTCGGCTACGCCCATCACCATCTGCGCGACCACGAGCGGGCGTTGGAGTGCTACGAGCAGGCGCTGCGGCTGTACCGGGAGATCCGGGACCGCTATCTGGAGGCCGACACCCTGGTGCACATCGGCGACACCCGCCGCGAGGCCGACCAGGACACGCGGGCCGCGCTCGCCTGGCGTGAAGCACTCGGCATCCTCGACGAGATCGGCCACCCCGACGCCGAGCAGGTCCGCCACCGGCTGACGGACCTCGCCCAACCCGATCGGTCCCGGCGACAGTAAAACGTCAGCGTCCCGAAAGCGGGCCCTGCCTACGCTCCCCGCTCCGCTCCACCCGGAGCCGGAAGCGCGTACGGCATTCCCCTTCAGGACTGGAACATGACCCCCACGACTTCCGCGGAACTCCCCACAGCCGCGCACCGCAACCAACTGCTGCGCACCATGATGTCCGACCACGCGAAGGCACTGCTCGCCTACGCCGACAAGCTGCTGAACGACCGTCACATGGCGGAGGACATCGTCCAGGAGACCCTCATCCGCGCCTGGCCGCACGCGGAACGCCTCTACAGCACCGAGGGATCGGTACGCGGCTGGCTCCTCACGGTGACCCGCAACCTCGTCGTCGACCGGATGCGCAGCGCCGTCGCCCGCCACGAGACCATCGGCGCCGAGGACCGGGACGTGCCCCTGCCCGACCACACCGGCGCCGTGCTGGCCTCCGTGGAGGCGACCGGCCTGCTGCGGCGACTGTCCCACGAGCACCGGGAGGTCCTGCTGCACACCTATCTGTGCGGCCGGACCGTCCAGGAGACGGCGCGCATCCTCGGGATACCGGCGGGCACCGTCAAGTCCCGCCGACACTACGCCCTGAACATCCTGCGCGCCCAGGCCGGCGAGGGACTCACGCCGGAACGGTGAGCCGGACATCGAGCACCGGGATGTCGACGTGGCCGTCGGCGTCGGTGTGCCAGCGCCAGTGCGCGCCGTTCGCCTCGCCGTACACCAGGCCGGTCCAGCCCGCGCCGCCCGGCCCGCACAGGGCGGCCAGTTAGATCGGAAG
>NZ_JAWOAI010000448.1:0-8423 GCF_033194735.1 Streptomyces sp. W16 | reverse complement strand
TCCCCCGTGCGGGCCCGCGGCACCGAAGCCGCCCGGGCCACGATCGAGGTCCGCTCCTCAGGCCCGGTACCCGGCATCACCCGAGGCCGCGCGGGCGCCGCCGACCGGGCACGCGTCCGATGGCTGCCCGTACTGGAGGTCTCCGGCTCGTGGCTGCACCCGTGGGCACGCCTGGTCTCGGGCTGTACGACGGACTGGACCCCGCTGCAGGCGGCCCCCCTCACGGTCGCCGCCAGACCCCGCCCGGCCGAACCCTCCGCCGAGCCCACCACACCGGCGACCTGGATCGCCCACTTCGAGGAGGGCTACTCACCCGAGGCCTTCCGCCTGCTGTGCCTGCTCGCCGCCGCGCCCCTGAGCCTGCCGGTGATGCGCCTGGTCCAGCGCAGCATGCTGCCGGAGTCCACGCCGATGCATCTCGCGGAGGTGTTCCTCTCCGGCCTGCTGGTCCGCCGCACCCCGGCCCGGACCGGCGAGGACCCGGACAGCGTGCTCTACGACTTCCGGGACGGCGTGCGGCAATCCCTGCTGCCCCGGCTGACCCGCACGGAATCGCTACGCGTGCTGCGCGGCGTGATCAAGGGCGTGAGCGAGCGGGTGGAGGCGACGTTCGGCGGGGTGACGGACTTCCCGGCGCTGGTCGCCGCGGCGGGGGCGGACGGGGGCCTGGACGGCCTCGAACTGCCCGAGGGCAGCCGGGCGTTCGCCGAGGTCGCGTTGGCGGTGATCCGGGGGACGGGCGGGGATTATGCGGAGGTGGCGGCTCGGTTGGTGGAGGGGGTGGGGGGTCCGGCGGGCGAAATGGTGCTTGATCAGGCCGAGTTGGTGACTGATGAGGCTGAGAGTGAGCGGGTGGGGCGGGGGGCGTGGTGGCGGCGTTTCCAGCCGCGGCTGGAGCGGTTCCGGTACACCGAGGGGCAGGAGATTCCCAACGAGAGTCCGTTGCCGGCCGAGGATGACGGGGCGGTGGGGGAGAGGGTACCGAGTCGGATTCCCGAGCTTCCGGATCATCATGAGCGGAGGGGGCTGACGTACTCGGTGCTCGAAGTGCTTCGGCGGGGGAGCCCGGGGGTTGTTGCGCGCTATCCGGTTTCCGGTCCGACGGTGTGTGTGGTCGAGGGGGCTCCGGGAGTGGGTAAGACCTCGTTGGCGATCGACTGTGCGCGGGAGTTGGAGGCGGAGTTCAGTTTGGTGCGGTGGCTTCGGGCCGATAGCTTCACGACCTTGCGCGAGGAACTCGCGGCCCTCGCCACTGAACTCGGGGTGATGCGCCGCCCGAACGATTTCTTCGGACTGCGCGCCTATATGCGCGACCATCCAGGCTGGCTGCTGATCTATGACGGCGTCACCTCGGACACCGTCGCACCGTGGGTTCCGGAGGGATATGGCAGCCTGTTGATGACCGTCTCCGAAGGCGCTGAATTGCCCGCCGTCCCGCATGAGACCGTGACCTTGGACGACTTCAGCGGGGAATCAGCCCTGCGGTACGTCGAGAAGGCGCTCCCTCGTGGCGAGTCGTGGACCGACAGAGGCGACCTGCTCGATCTGCTTGAAGTCACCGGAACACACCCGCTCGCCTTGTCGGAGGCCGTATCGAGGATCGAGGCGGACCACGAATCGGTCATGACTTACGTGATGACCGAACTGGTGCGGCGATCGGAAGTCGCACGGTTCCTGTCTCTGCTTGTCTGGATCACTCGCGACGATACCTTTCTCGGCCTCGGGGTCGTCGTGAAACCCAACGTGGTGGTTAGCACAGCCATCGAAGGGGTGGCAGGTGAGTTCCGTGTTCATCAACTCGGTGGTCCGCATGTTTACGTGGCGCAGGCGGAGCCATCCAGTGCATCGGGACTGACCCTGCTCACGCTCTCGGAGGCAGTTCTCTCCCCAGCGACTTTGTCCGACCCCGGGAGCGCGCCAGCCGTCGCCGTGTGGTTGTCGCGGCCGGACCCGAGCTCGGGGAAACCAGCCGTCAGACTGCGTCCCATTTCCCCGGAGACTCAACCCCCTCCGCCGAGCGCCGCACTGATCGATGCGGACGGCAGGCTGTGCGCCCTGGTCAACGACTACGTCGACAGGGTGGAGGTGATCGCTGTCACGCCTCGACGCGTTGCCCGTTCCGCACGTGTGAAACGACCGAGCCCGTTGTTCTACCTGAGCTACGCTTCTGGCCCTTCCGCTTCTGGCAAGAGCGATAGTCGCTTCGTAACTCAATTCGTCAACGACCTTGCAAGCGAGCTCCTGAACCTGACCGGGCTCCGCTCAGACAGCGTCAGCTACTTCCCGCTCCACGAGGAATTGTCCCTGGGCGAGCCTTGGCTGGAGTCCATGAAATATGCCTTGGCTCGTGCCCAGGTCTTCGTGCCCCTCTACTCACCCGGCTATTTCCGCAGTGCCTGGTGCGGCATGGAATGGGGGGCCTTCAACCGGCGTCAACAGCAACAGAGCGGTGGCGGCGCGAGGTCTGCGATCGTGCCGGTGCTCTGGAACCACGTCGACCCCGAGCAACTGCCGCCGGTCGCCCGGAACCTGCAATACACGCGAGGCGACCTCGGTGAAAGATACGCCGCAGAGGGCCTCTACGGGCTGTTGGCATCCGAGAGCCGCTCCGCGTACAGGCACGCGGTCCTGCAGCTTGCCAGCGTCATCGCGAACGTTGCTTTGAGAACCCGCCTGAACCCCTGCGACCCAGCCCTCTTCGACGACATGCCCAACGCCTTCGAGACAGACGAACCCTGACAGCTCGCCGCGACCTCATTCCTTGAGCACCGGAAACCGCCGAGGCGCCAAGAACAGCAGCACCAGGAAAGCCACAGCCGCAGCGACGCCCGCCCCCACGTAAACCGCATGCACCGCATCCGCGACAGCCCGCCGCGTCCCCTCCGGCACCGCACCCCCGTCCAACCCCCGCGTCACCGAGTCCAGATCGCTCGCCCCGCCCAACCGAGACGCCAACACCCCGTTGGCCACCGCCCCGAACACGGACGCCCCGATCGTCTGCCCGGTCTGCCGGCAGAACAGCACGGACGCGGTCGTCACCCCCCGCTCCTCCCACCCCACCGTCGACTGCACCCCGACGATCAGCGGCAGTTGGAAGAGTCCGAGCGCCGCGCCGAGCAGCAGCATCAGCACCATCGGCTGCCAGGCCGCCCCCGGATACGGCAGGAACGGGAACGCGAACAGGATCAGCGTCGCCGTCCCGATCCCGAGCATCGCCGTGTTGCGGAAACCGATCCGCCGGTACACGTGCTGGCTCAGCGCGGCCGACACCGGCCAGCTCAACGTCCAGACGGACAGCACGAATCCGGCCATCACCGGAGCCAGGCCCAACACCGACTGCGCGTACGTCGGCAGGAACACGGTCGGTGCCACCATCAGCAACCCCAGTGCGCCCAAAGCCAAGTTGACGGCCGCGATCGTACGGCGCCGCCACACCCACCCGGGGATTATGGGCTCGGCCGCCCGGCGTTCTATCGCGACCACCAGCCCCGCCAGCGCAAGTCCCGTACCGAACAAGGCGATTGAGGGTGCCGAGAACCAGTCCCACGCCACCCCGCCCTGCACCAGTGCCGTGATGAGTACGCCCCCGCACGCGAACACGGCCAGCGCGCCCGCCCAGTCGACGCGCGGGCGGGAGGCGCGGGTCCGCTGCGGTTCGTGCAGGTAGCGGACGATCAGCCACAACGCCACAGCCCCGACAGGGAGGTTGACGAGGAAGATCCAGCGCCAGCCGGCGTACGCGGCGAGCAACCCGCCGACTCCCGGGCCCGCGACCGCCGACACCGCCCACACCGTGGACAACTTCGACTGGATCTTGGGGCGTTCG
This sequence comes from Streptomyces sp. W16, assembly GCF_033194735.1. Classification (NCBI taxonomy): domain Bacteria; kingdom Bacillati; phylum Actinomycetota; class Actinomycetes; order Kitasatosporales; family Streptomycetaceae; genus Streptomyces; species Streptomyces sp. W16. Next base: position 4,597 of record NZ_JAWOAI010000448.1, on the reverse strand, counting down.
CTCAGCGGGTACAGGTCGGCGGCCAGCGTTTGCACCGTGCCCTGCAACGCCCCGCCGCCCAGGCCCTGCACGACGCGGAACGCGATCAGCGCGCCCATGCTCCAGGCCACCGAGCACAGCAGCGAACCGGCGAGGAAGACCGCCGCGCCCGTGATCAGCACCGGCTTGCGGCCGAAGGTGTCGGAGAGCTTGCCGTAGACGGGGAGGGTGACCGTCACCGCGAGCAGGTAGCCGGAGAAGAGCCAGGAGAAGACGGAGAAGCCGCCGAGGTCGCCGACGATCTGCGGTACGGCCGTGGAGACGATGGTGGAGTCGAGGGCGGCCAGCGCCATCGCGAGCATCAGGGCCGCTACGACGGCGCCACGGCGCCGGTCGGGAGGGGCCGACTTGGGCTGCTCGGCCGCCTCGGGCCGTATCTCGGTGTCGCTGTCGGTGTCGCTGTCCCTGTCCCCCTGGTCCACAGGATTCCTTTCCCCTTGCACCTATCTGCCGCGCACCAGCTTCCCACTTGACCCTCACGTAGCGGCAGGGCGGAACCTGAGCGGGCCGGTGGGTGGACCGAACCCCGAGATCGGCTCCACCCGGCGGTGGAGACCCCCTAGGGGTGCCTCCCCACTACGTCCCGGGGACGGTTCGTACCGACGGAGGAGGAGACGGACCCGGGGTCGTCCTTAACCTGGCTTTATGCCGCTGGGGGGCGGCAGACCGAACCGCCGGGGGTGGGGTTTTCCCCCGGGAAAGACTGCGCTGAGCACCAGCGCGCCGGACCCCCTCCCGCCGCCAGACTCATCGTCGTAACCACTTGAACCGCATCGACCGGGCACCGGCACGCTCTTCTGCCGACCGACTTAGGAGACATACCGTGACATCGGCTGTAACCATTCCCAGGCACGGGGGCACTGGAGGGCGTACGGCCGTTGCCGCGCGAGCGCGGCAGGTCGTCAAGGCGTACGGAGCCGGGGAGACCCGCGTCGTCGCCCTCGACCATGTCGACGTGGACATCGCCCGCGGCCAGTTCACCGCGATCATGGGCCCCTCGGGGTCCGGCAAGTCCACGCTCATGCACTGCCTCGCAGGACTCGACACCGTGACGTCCGGGCAGATCTACCTGGACGAGACCGAGATCACCGGCCTCAAGGACAAGAAGCTCACTCAGCTGCGCCGGGACCGGATCGGGTTCATCTTTCAGGCGTACAACCTGCTGCCGACGCTGAACGCGCTGGAGAACATCACCCTCCCCATGGACATAGCCGGCCGCAAGCCCGACAAGGGGTGGCTGGCGCAGGTCGTGGACACGGTCGGTCTGTCGAGCCGGCTCAAGCACCGGCCCAACCAGCTCTCCGGCGGTCAGCAGCAACGCGTCGCCGTGGCAAGGGCGTTGGCGGCCCGCCCCGAGATCATCTTCGGTGACGAGCCGACCGGAAACCTCGACTCCCGTGCGGGAGCGGAGGTGTTGGGCTTCCTGCGCCGCTCCGTGGACGACCTCGGCCAGACCATCGTGATCGTCACGCACGACCCGGTGGCCGCGTCGTACTCGGACCGCGTCCTGTACCTCGCGGACGGCCGGATCGTCGACGAGATGTTCAAGCCGACCGCGGATGCCGTCCTCGACCGCATGAAGGACTTCGACGCGCGGGGGCGTACCTCATGACTGTCATGAAGACCTCGATGCGCAACTTCTTCGCGCACAAAGGGCGGATGGCGCTCTCGGCGATAGCCGTGCTGCTGTCGGTGGCGTTCGTGTGCGGCACGCTGGTGTTCACCGACACGATGAACACGACGTTCGACAAGCTCTTCGCGGCCACCGCGTCCGACGTGACCGTGCTGCCGAAGGCGGCCAAGGCCGACGGGAGCACCCCGCAGAACGGACTGCCCGAGTCGCTGCCGGCCTCCGTGCTGGCGCAGACGGCGAAGGCCTCCGGCGTCAAGTCCGTCGAGGGCGCCGTCAGTTCGATGAACGTGACCGTCGTCAACAGCGCCAACAAGAACATGGGCTCTTCGACCGGCGCGCCCACCATCGCGGGCAACTGGACGAAGAACGACCTGCGTTCGATGGAGATCACCTCCGGACACGCCCCGCGCGGGCCGACCGAGACGATGGTCGACGCCGACACCGCCGACAAGCACCACCTGAAGATGGGCGACTCGCTGCGCACCATCTCGCAGACCGGTGACTTCACCGCGCGGATCGTCGGCATCGCCACCTTCAAGGTGACCAACCCCGGTGCGGCCGTCGTCTACTTCGACACCGCCACCGCCCAGCGCGAACTCCTCGGCGCCACCGGCCGGTTCACCCAGCTCGGCGTCACCGCCGCGAGCGGTGTGACGGACACTCAGCTCAAGCAGAACGTGGCACAGACCCTTGCCTCGTCGGGGACGTACAAGATCCAGACGGCCAAGGAGAACGCCGACGAGAACCGCCAGGGCGTCGGCCAGTTCATGAACGTCATCAAGTACGCCATGCTCGGCTTCGCCGGGATCGCGTTCCTGGTGGGCATCTTCCTCATCATCAACACCTTCTCGATGCTGGTCGCCCAACGGACCCGCGAGATCGGCCTGATGCGGGCGGTCGGCTCGTCCCGCGGGCAGGTCAACCGCTCGGTGCTGGTCGAGGCGACCCTGCTCGGGATCGTCGGCTCGATCCTCGGTGTCGGCGCGGGTGTCGGTATCGCCGTAGGCCTGATGAAGCTGATGAGCGCGGCGGGCATGGACCTGTCGACGCGGGACCTGACGGTGAAGTGGACGACCCCGCTGCTCGGCCTGCTCCTCGGCGTGATCGTCACCATCCTCGCGGCCTACCTCCCGGCCCGCCGCGCCGGCAAGGTCTCCCCGATGGCCGCTCTGCGCGACGCCGGTACACCGGCCGACGGCAAGGCCGGCTGGGTGCGCGGTCTGACCGGCCTGGTGCTGACGGGCGCCGGTGTGGCGGCCCTGTTCGCGGCGGCCACCGCCAAGAAGGCGACCGACGGTTCGCTGGTCCTGGGCGCGGGCGTCGTGCTCTCGCTCATCGGATTCGTCATCATCGGCCCGCTGCTGGCCAACGGGGTCGTACGGGTCATCAGCGTGGTCCTCCTACGGGCCTTCGGGCCGGTGGGGCGCCTGGCAGAACGCAACGCGCTCCGCAACCCCAGGCGTACGGGTGCTACGGGTGCCGCCCTGATGATCGGCCTCGCCCTCGTCGCCTGCCTCTCGGTGGTCGGCTCCTCGATGGTTGCCTCGGCGACGAGCGAGTTGGACAAGTCCGTGGGCGCCGACTTCATCGTCCAGGGCAACCAGCGGATCGTCCCGCAGGCCGAGAAGGCGATGGAGCAGTCGCCCGACCTCGTCCACGTCACCCGCTACAAGGACCTCGACGCCACCCTCACCTCGCCCGACGGCCAGAAGGACACCGACGGCATCACCGCCGCCGACCCGTCCTACGCCCAGGACCTGCGCCGCGCCACCACGGCCGGCGAGCTGTCCGCCGCCTACGGCACCAACGCGATGTCGGTCGGGTCCAAGTACGCCAAGAAGCACGGCGTCCACGTTGGCGACACGATCAGCGTCGCCTTCAAGGGCGGCGAGACGGCGAAGCTCAAGGTCGCGGCCATCACGGACGACGACGTCGCCATCGACCAGGGCGCCCGCTACACCAGCATCGCGACGATGCAGAAGTACCTTCCCGCCAACAAGGTCCCGCCGAACGAGATCATGTTCGCCAAGGCCAAGGACGGCCAGGAGAAGCAGGCGTACGCGGCCCTGAAGAAGGCCATGGAGCCGTACCCGCAGTACCAGGTGCGCGACCAGACCGACTACAAGCAGGAACTGAAGGACCAGATCGGCCAGCTCCTCAACATGGTCTACGGCCTTCTCGCCCTCGCGATCATCGTGGCGGTCCTGGGTGTGGTGAACACCCTGGCCCTGTCGGTCGTCGAGCGGACCCGCGAGATCGGCCTCATGCGAGCGATCGGCATGTCCCGCCGCCAGCTCCGCCGCATGATCCGCATGGAGTCGGTCGTGATCGCCCTCTTCGGAGCGCTGCTCGGGCTCGGCCTCGGGATGGGCTGGGGGGCTACGGCCCAGCAGCTGCTCGCCCTGGAGGGGCTGAAGGTCCTGGAGATCCCCTGGGGCACGATCATCGCGGTCTTCGTCGGCTCGGCGTTCGTGGGACTGTTCGCCGCGCTGGTCCCGGCGTTCCGGGCGGGCCGGATGAACGTCCTGAACGCGATCGCCACCGAATAGCCACCGCCCACGGGGGAGCCCGGCGCCGAGAAGTCACGGGGGACTTCTCGGCGCCGGGCTTGTTTGTTGTCTTTGAAGGTTGCCCTTTTGAGTAACTGAGTCGGGCGGTGGGTGGGCATAGGCCCGGGGGTCCAGGGGGCGGAGCCCCCCTGGTACGCGAGCACCAACCCCGGCTGCGCCATCGTCGTCGTACGCTGGAACCCCCCGGCCCACAACACCCCGCGTCGGGCCCTTCGTGTTGCCCACCCCCAGACGGAAAGCCCTCCATGAGCCTGCACGGTCTGCTCGACGCCGTAGTCAAGGACCCCGCCCTCGCGGAAGCGACCCGCGCGGCGGCCGACGGCAACCGCATGCACGTCGACCTGGTCGGCCCCCC
>NZ_JAWOAI010000447.1:0-8448 GCF_033194735.1 Streptomyces sp. W16 | reverse complement strand
GGCTGCTACGACTCGACCGTCCCGGCAGTTACACCCACACCGTCGGCGGCGGCCTGGGCTGGGGCATCGGCGCCGCCGTCGGCCGCTCGCTCGCCGAACCCGGGCGCCCGGTCGTCTCGGTCCTCGGCGACGGCTGCGCGCTGTTCGGACTCCAGGGGCTGTGGAGCGCGGCGCGGCAGCGGGTGCCGGTGCTGTTCGTGGTGATGGGCAACGGGAGTTACCGCACGCTTCAGGACACGTACGAGGCGATGGGCGGCAACGGGCGTTGCCCCGGCACCGAGTTGGGCGCCCTGGACTTCACCCGGGCCGCACGCTTCTTCGGCGTCGACGCGGTACGGGCCGACAGTGCGGACCACCTGCGTGAACTGGTCGCCGGTGCCGACGAGTTGACGCGGCCGATGCTCGTGGACGTACCGCTTCGGACCTCGTAGACATACCGCTTCGATTGCGGTCGCGACTCACCGGCACCCACACCTTGTCACCCGTGCGCGACAGCGACCACCATCGGTCCATGACGGATGGGCCGCTGCCGAAGTCGGTGCTCGCGCGCGGGGTGTTGCTGCTCCGCGCCTGTGGCGACGCCGGGACCGCGCTCTCCCTCGCCGAACTCGCCCTGTACACCGGGCTGCCCAAACCGACGGCACACCGACTGATCGGTGAACTGGTCCGACTCGGCCTGGTGGACCGTACCCCCGAAGGCAGTTACCGCATCGCGCTCGCCCTCTTCGTCCTGGGTCAGTCCTCGCCGTCCGTACGGGAGTTGCGGGACGTGGCGCTGCCCTACCTGGGCGATCTGCACGAGGCGACCCACGAGAACGTGCACCTGGCCGTCCCCGACGGCACCGACACCCTCTTCCTGGAGAAGATCACCGGCCGCCGCGCCACCCCGATCGTCTCCCGCACCGGCGGCCGACTGCCCGCCCACTGCACCGCCACCGGCAAGGTCTTCCTGGCCCAGGACCCCCGCCCGCCCGGCCGCGCCCTGCCCCGCCTCACCCCGCGCACCCTGGTCCTCCCCGGCCAACTCGCCCGCGACCTCGCCCTGACCCGGGCTCGCGGTTACGGCGTCAACCTGGAGGAGGCCGAGGTCGGCATCTCGGCGGTCGCGGCCCCCGTCTACGCCCACGACCGCGGCTCCCGTCCGATCGCCGCGATCTCCGTCACCGGCGGCACCCGACGCCTGGACGTGGACCGCATCGGGGCACGGCTGTGCGCGGCGGCCCGGGCGATCACACGGAGTCTGTCAGTCTGACGCCGCGACCTCCGGCCGCTGCATCGCCACCGCCAGCCCGTGCTCCGTCAGCCGCTCCCCGCGCACCTCCTCGGTGACCCGCCCCCGCACGAACACCAGCACCCGGTCGCACACCTCCGTCAGCTCCGCGAGGTCCGTCGAGGCGATCAGGACGGCCGCGCCGCCCGCCGCCAACTCGCCCACGATGCGGTGCATTTCGGCGCGTACGCCGACGTCGACGCCCCGGGTCGGATCGTCCAGGACGACGATCTTCGGTTCGGTCGCCAGCCACTTGGCGAAGACGACCTTCTGCTGGTTGCCGCCGGACAGCCGGGCGACCAGGTCGTACGGCCCACCGCGCAGCCGCAGCCGACCGGTCAACTCGACGGTGCGGCGCACCAGTTCGGATCGGGAGGGGGCGATCCCGCCCCTGCCCAGCGCCAGCCAGCTGACCGCCGTCGCGTTCTCCCACACCGTACGGTCCACCATCAGCCCGTACCGTTTGCGGTCGCTCGGCACGAAGGCGACGCCCGCGCGCACCGCGTTCCGCAGCGAGCGCGGCAGACCCCGGCCACCGACGTCCACCCGGCCCCCGGAGACCGCCGTACGCCCGCACACCACCGCCAACGCGTCGAGATGGCCCGCCCCTTGCAGCCCGGCGACCCCGACCACCTCACCCGCCCGCACGGTGAACGTCACCTCGGTCAGCCGTCCGGGCACGGTCACCCCGGACAGCACCACGGGCGGCGGCAGGTCGGCCAACGACCGTGCCCGGCGCGGCGGTTGCTCAGGACGGCCGCCCAGCATCGCCGACACCAGCTCCGGCACGTCGACTTCGGCGCGCTCCACCCCCGCCAGCGCGACCCGCCCGTCCCGCAGCACCGTCACGCGCTGCGCGAAGCGCATCACCTCGTCCAGGAAGTGGGTGACGTAGAGGACGGCGATGCCCCGGTCGGTCAGGGTGCGCAGGACACGTTCGAGGCGGTCTACGGCGGCGGCAGGCAGTGCCGACGTGGGCTCGTCGAGGATCAGCAGTCCGGGGCGTCGTAGCAGAGCGCGCGCGATCTCCGTCAACTGTTGGTCGGCGAGCGGAAGTTCGCCCAGTTCGGTGCGGGGGTCCACGTCGAGACCGAGTTCGGCGAGGACCGGTCGGGCCGCGTGGTCCATGGCGCGTCGGTCCAGCAGCCCCAGTCGGAGAGGCGGGTGCTGCGGGAAGAGGTTCTCGCGGACGGTGAGGTCCGGGAAGAGGCTCAACTCCTGGGAGACGACGGCGATCCGGGTGTCCTTGGCCGCCCGCACCGTCCCGCCGTCCGCGCCCAGCGTCCCCGACAGGATGCGCACGAGCGTCGACTTCCCGGCACCGTTCTCACCGACCAGCGCGTGCACCTCACCGCCGCGCAGCCGGATCGACGCGCTGTCCAACGCCCGTACGCCGCCGTAGGACTTGACCAGTTCCCCGGCCACGAGGATGTCGTCGTGGGCCATGTCAGCGCGCGTTCTTCAGCGGCTTCAGGTTGGCCGTCTGGTCGCCGAGCAGCTTGTCGATCGTCGGCTTGTACCAGTCGTAGGCGGCCTGCGCCGACTTCTGGCGGGCGATGATCTCGTCGATGTTCGAGGAGTCGACGACCCCGCCGGGGGACAGGAACCAGCCGTCCGGCAGCTTCCCCTTCTTGTCGCGCACCGCCTCGATCAGCATCGCTGTGGACAGATAGCCCTTCAGGAAGTGCTGCGGGTCGATGGTGACGAAGTTGGAGCCGTCCTTCACCGCGTCCAGGGTCTTCGGGTCGACGTCGAAGCCGGCCGTGAGCCACTTGCCGTGCTCCGCCTTCTTGATCTTCGCGAGGTTGTAGCTGTCGGCGTCACCGACGCCGAGGAAGGCGAGCGCGTCCGGGTGCGCGTTCACCTGCGCCGACCAGGAGCTGTAGTTCTGGCCGGGGTCGCTGTACGTCTGGAAGGGGCCGAGGATCTTGACGCCGGGTGCCTCCTTCTTGAACGTGTCGGCGATGCCCTTGGCGCGGTTGTCGAGCACCGGCGTCCCCGGGTTCGGCACACCGATCACGATCTGGCCCTTCGGGCTGCTGCCGAGCCGCTTCAGCGCCTCCTTGGCCATCAGCTCGCCGAGTGCGTAATTGTCGTTGCCCACATAGAAGTTGACCTTGCTGCCGTCGGTGGGGGAGGTGTCCAGGGCGACGATGGGGATGCCCTGGTCGACGGCGCGTGCGGCGGGCCGGGTGAAGATCGGCGGGTCGAGGTTCTCCAGGACGATGCCGTCCTTGGCGACGGCGGTGAGGTTCTGGAACAGCTGTACCTCGGCGGGCCCGTCCGTGTTCGGCGGTCCTACGGCCTTGAAGTCGACCTTCCCCGCGTGGCTCGCGGCGCTCTCCGCGCCCAGCACCATCTCGTGGGCGAAGTTCAGGGAGATGTTGGCGACCGAAATACCCATCTTGAGCCTGCCGTTGCCGCCGCCGGAGCCGCTGCCGCAGCCTGCGGCGGCCAGCAGGACCAGGGCGCCGAGCGCCGCGGACCACGTACGCGAACGGGGGTGCATCACGGCCTCCAAAAGGCTGGACCACAGGGGGACTTGACCACAGAGGGACTTGGGCCACGGGGGACTTCACTTGCGACGGCGTCCGGTGCGGCGCAGCGCGCTGTCGGCCGCGACGGCGACGAGGATCACCCCGCCGGTCGCGAACGACGTCCAGTTGATGGGTACTTCGAAGAACACCAGGCCGGAGGCGACGACCGACAGGATCATCGCCCCGGCCACCGCGCCGACCACCGAGCCGCGGCCCCCGGCCAGCGGGGTGCCGCCGATGATGCACGCGGCGATCGCCTGCAACTCGTAGCCCTGGCCCAGAGTTGGATCACCGGCGCCGTAGAAGGCGAGCGCGAGCGCGGCGGCGCAGGCCGTGGTGAGGCCGGACAGGGCCAGGGCCTGGATGCGGGTGCGGACGACCGGGATGCCGCTGAACGCGGCGGCGTCGGGGTTGGACCCGATCGCCCGCACCCGGGCCCCGAAGCGCGTCCGGGACAGCACGACCGCCAGGACGACGACCACGGCGAGCAGCACCCACAGCGCGAACGGCACCCCGCCCGGATCGCCGCCCGCGAAGGTGAAGAACGAGTCGTCCAGGGGGAGATCGGTGATCTGCTTGCCGTCCGCGAGGGCCAGCCCGACACCCCGGAACAGCATCAGCGTGCCCAGCGTGACGATGAACGACGGCAGCGCCAGCAGCGTCGTCACCAGCGCGTTGAACACGCCCAGCACGATCCCGGTGACCAGCATCACCGGCACCGCCAGCCAGGGCGGCGTGCCGTCGCGCACCAGCAGCGCCCCGACGACCAGGCACATCGCGTAGGTGCCGCCGACCGACAGATCGACCTCGCGCATCGACAGCGCGAAGACCATGCCGCACGCCATCAGCGAGATGTAGACGGAGTTGTGGGCGGTGGACAGGAGGTTGTTCGTGCCCAGGAAGTCCGGGTACGGGATGCCGATCCCGGCGATCAGCAGCCCCAGCACGAGCAGCACACCGAACTCGTCCCGGACCCACCGACGGGGGAACGGCGTCACCCGGCGCCGAAAGGGCCCCAACAGGCCCTGCCCGCCGCCCTGTTCGCGGGCGCGCTCGGCGTCGTCCACGGCACGCTCGGTCTCGGTCATCGGGCACGGCTCCCGTACGGCTGGTGCTGGGGTCGTCACGCAGGGTGGGCCCACCGGGCGTGCGCGGCAACCAGGGCGTTTCAGCGAGTGAAATGCGCTCTTGCCGGACGCCTGACGGGTCATCACACTCGCCCCATGGAGACGCGTACCGCCCTGGTGACCGGAGCGGCACAGGGCCTCGGGCAGGAGTTCGCCGTCGCGCTCGCCGGGCGCGGCTACCGGGTCGCCGGACTCGATCTCGTCGCGCAGCCGGAGACCGCCGAAAGGGTCCTGGACTACGTCGAGTTGATCGGCGACGTCACCGACGAGGGCCAGATCCAGGGGGCGTTGGAGCGCGTCATCGACCGGTTCGGCACCCTGCACGTTCTGGTCAACAACGCCGGCGTCTACCCGGAACGCCCCTTCGAGGAGATCACACCCGAGGAGTGGCGCCGGATCATGCGCGTCAACCTGGAGGCGCCGTTCCTGCTGACCCGCGCGGCCCTGCCGTATCTGAAGGCGGCGGGATGCGGCCGTATCGTCAACATCGTCTCGGCGGCCGTCCTCACCGCACCGCCCACGATGGTCCCGTACGTCGCCTCGAAGATGGGCCTCATCGGCTTCACACGATCACTGGCGGCAGCGCTCGGGCCGTACGACATCACCGTCAATGCGATCGCGCCCAGCATGGTCCGCACGGCGACCGCCGAGCGGACGGTCGGCGCGGACGGCGGCTTCGAGTCCGTGCGTGACCAACAGGCGGTGCCGCGCACGCAGTTGCCGTCCGACCTCGTGTCGACGCTGCTGTACGTGGTCGACGAGGGCAGCGGGTTCCTGACCGGGCAGACCCTCAACGTGTCAGGAGGATCCGCCTACTTGTGAGGCGCCGAGCCATTGCTGGAGCTCCTCCTTCAACGACCGCTGAAAGGTCGTCAGCAGGGCCTGCACCACCAGCGGATGCATGTGCGCGGACAGGGACTTCACGTCCTGCGCGTCCCGTTCGGCCACCTCGTCCCTGAACAGCTGCGACAGTTCGTGCGCCGCGGCACGCGAGTGCGCGACCAGGACCTCCCGTGCGGCGAGGATCGCCTCCTGCGACAGGGGCACGTCCAGCAGCTGCACGGCGAGCCGCAGGAGCCCCGAGTCGACGCGGTAGGCGTCCCCGTCGGGCCGGATCGCGTTCATGGCGGCGAGCCGCTCGATGTCGTCCTCGTCCAGCGCCCGCCCCGCCCGGCGCCGCAACTCCTCCAGCGTCACGGTCTCTTCGGTGTCCGGCGCCCAGGACGCCACCACGGCCCGGTGGATCGCCAGGTCGTGGTCGGACAGGTCCGGCGGCAGCTGCTCCACATACCGCTCGATCGCCGCCAGCGTCATGCCCTGGTGCTGCAACTCCTCGATCAGCGCGAGCCGGGCCAGATGCCGCTGCCCGTAGTGCCCGACCCGCCGCGCCCCGATCACCGGCGGCGGCAGCAGCCCCTTCGTGCCGTAGAACCGGACCGTGCGGACCGTGGTGCCGGCCCGCGCGGCCAGTTCGTCGATCGTGAGCTTCGGCTCCCCGGTGTCGGTCGTCATGCGCAGCAGTATCGCTGTCTCACCAACACTGTGAAACCCGGAGGGCCGTTGTCAGTGGTGCCGTCTACGGTGGACGACATGGGGGAGATCGACTATGTCCGGGGTGACGCGACCGTTCCGTCGGTCAAGGGCGTCAAGGTGATCGCGCATGTCTGCAACGACATCGGGGGCTGGGGAAAGGGCTTCGTGCTGGCCCTGTCGCGCCGCTGGCCGGAGCCGGAGAAGGAGTACCGGGCCTGGCACCGCGACCGTGCGGCCAACGACTTCGCGCTGGGCGCCGTCCGGTTCGTGCGGGTCGAGCGCCATGTGTGGGTGGCCAACATGATCGGCCAGCGGGGGATACGCGCGGGCAGCAAGGGCGTTCCCGTGCGCTACGAGGCGATCGACACGGCCCTGGGCCTGCTGGCCGACCGTGCGGCGGAGCTCGGCGCGTCCGTGCACATGCCCCGCATCGGGTGCGGCCTCGCGGGCGGCACGTGGTCACGGGTCGAACCACTGGTCACCGAGCGGCTGGCGCGGCGGGGGATCGCGGTGACGGTGTACGACCACGAGGGCTGAACCGCCGATCCAACTTGCCCCGGGCTGAAAGGAGTTGCAGAATCTTGCGCAACCACAGGGGAGGCCGTGAACCATGAGCCGTGACATCGACGTCCTCGTCCTCGGCGGCGCCGGCGTGGACACCATCGTCCACGTCCCCGAACTGCCGCTCCCGTACGCCGACAGCTACATGATCGACCCCGGCATCCGCACCCGCGCCGGCCAGACCGGCGACTTCGTAGCCCTCGGCGTGAGCGCACTGGGCCTGCGCACCCACCACCTCGACATGCTCGGCGCCGACCCCGAGGGCGACCTGGTCCGCGCGCTCCACCGCGACCACGGCATCCCGCTCACCGAAATCCCGCAGCCCGCCGGCACCAAGCGCGCGGTCAACCTCGTGGGCCCCGACGGACGGCGCCTGTCCCTGTACGACGCGACCCGCGCCCACCCCGACGACCGGCTCCCCGAAGCCACGGTCCGCGCCCTCGCCCGGGCGAGCCGCCACGCCCATGTCTCCATCACCCAGCCCTGCGCCCACGCCCTGCCCGCGCTGCGCGAGGCCGGTGCGACGATCTCGACGGACCTGCACAACTGGGACGGCGAGAACACGTACCAGGAGGAGTTCGCCCACGCCGCGGACATCGTCTTCCTGTCCACCACCGCGCTCACCGGCGCGCCCGAGCACACCATGCGCGCCGTCGCCGAGCGGGGCCGGGCCCGGCTGGTGGTCGCCACAGCCGGTGCGGAGGGCGCCTATCTGCTGGCCGACGACGAGCTGACCCACATCCCGACCGCACCGCCGTCGAGGCCGGTGGTCGACTCCAACGGCGCGGGCGACGCCTTCGCCGCCGCCTTCCTCTTCGGCTGGCTCGACGGAGAACCTCCACTGCGCTGCGCCCGCTACGGCGCGGTCGCCGGGGCGCACGCCTGCACGGTGCCGTCGACAGAGGTCGACCCCATGGGCCGGGACGAACTCCTCGTGCGGGTAGCCGAGTTGGAGGCCGCGACGATGGGCGCGCCGCACTAGGCCGTTCTGGGCGAGGACCCAGGCCCGGGCGCGGGCGAGGCGGGGATGTCGGTGCCCGGCGCGGCGGCCGGCGCCGGTGGATCGTCGAGGTAGGCCTCCAGGGCGGCGGCGCCGGTGAGCATGGCGCGGCTCCGGGCCGAGAGGCGGGCGTGCCAGTCGCGCAGCGTCGACTCCAGCGGCGTGACGCCCCCGGCGGTACGGACCTGGGCGATCAGCGGGGCGATCTGTTCGAGCAGGTAGCCGCCGCGTCTGAGCTGGTGGACCAGAAGGGCGTCGCGGACGTCGGCCGGGCCGTAGACCCGATAGCCGGTGCGCGGGTCGCGACGCGGCCGAACCAGACCGGCTCGCTCCCAGGTGCGGAGGGTGGCCGGGCGGAGGCCGAGCCTTCGCGCCAAGGGGCCGACGAACGTGTCGCCGCGCTCCTCGGGCACGGGGCCG
>NZ_JAWOAI010000446.1:0-8453 GCF_033194735.1 Streptomyces sp. W16 | reverse complement strand
GGCCGCCCGCAGCGGGTGGGGCGACCTGCCGGCGTCCGTCACGGCGACGACCGGCACCTCGCTCGACGGCCGCCGGGTGCACATCGTCCACAACTGGAGCTGGGAGCACGCCCGTTCGGCGGTTCCGGTCGATCTCGTCGACGCGCTGAGCGGAACGTCTCTTCCCGCGGGCGCGGTGCTGGAGCTCGGCCCGTGGGACGTACGCGTACTCGTTTCCCCGAAGGACTCGAAGGAGTAGCCGTGCAGAGAAGCAGAGCAGTGAAGGCGCTGGGTACGTTCGTCGGGGCAGCCGCGATGCTGGCGATACCGATGGCCACCAGCGCGCAGGCGTACAACCCGACAGGCGGAATCCTCTACCAGCTCGGCAGCGAACCGTGCTTGAAGGGGCGGGGCAACTGCGCCGTCTACCCGAAGTCCGCGCAACTGCCCGGCGGACGCCTGGTCGCGTCGTTCGAGAAGTCCACCGTCGTACCGGCGACGGGCAGCGCCGACGCACAGACGCTCCCGGTCTACAAGAGCGACGACCACGGGACGAGTTGGCAGCCACTGTCCGAGGTCAAGGCTCCGGCGTATCTCTCGAAGGACCCCAAGTACGCGAAGTACACCAGCAATTGGACCAACCCCTACCTCTACACGCTTCCACGGAACGTCGGAAAGCTGAAGCGGGGCACGCTGCTCCTCGCCAGTGTCGTGTCGGGCGACGACCAGTACTACAAGGAGCACAAGGCGGCCGACCCCAACTGGACGCCCGCCAACGACGGTGACCGCAGCGACCTCGCCATCGCGCTGTACTCCAGCACTGACCAGGGCGCGTCGTGGAAGGTCGTCAATGTCGTCGCGACCGGCGGTTGGCAGGGCGGCAGCGCGGGCGCGATCGGGCAGAACGTCGCCACAGCCAACACGGACAAGCAGGTGGATCCCCTCTGGGAGCCCTATCTGATGGTCTACAACGGCAAGTTGGTCTGCTACTACTCCGACGAGAACGACTACACAGGCTTCGACGCGACCACCGGAGTCCCGACGCCCGACCCGTCCAACGACACCGCCACGGACTCGCACGGACAGATCCTCGCCCACAGGACCTGGGACGGTCGCAGCGCGAAGTGGAGCGGACCCGTCGTCGACGTCGCGGGACCGACCCAGAACATGGGCGGCGGCAAGACGGAGATCGGCGGCGGGCGGCCGGGCATGACGAACGTAGTGCGGACCACGGACGGCAAGTGGCTCCTGACGTACGAGTATTGGGGCGGCGGAGCCAACACCCGGTACCTGCTCGCCGACAACCCGCTTGAGTTCTACCGGGGTTCGGCGACCGGTGGGGCCGTCACCTCACTGCCGGTCGACACCGGCTCCCATGCGCTCGCGACAGGCGGCAGCCCGGTCGTCATCAGGCTGCCCGACGGAGGCCTGGTCTACAACGCGGCGAGCAGCGGCAACGTCTGGGTGAACAAGAGCGGCCGTAGCGACGGAGTCTGGAAGGAGTACCAGACGACCTCGCGGGCCGGATACAGCCGCGATCTGCAGTACGTCGACGGCACCGGCCGTGTCGCGATCCTCAACAACCAGGGCACCTCGACGATCGCTTACGCCGAGGTCGACCTCGGACGGTCGAAGGGCGCCTACCACCAGTTGGTGAACCGGAAGACCGGCCAGGTGATCGGTACCGGCGGCAGGACGAACGACGCGAACATCGGCAACGGGGATGTTCCCGATGTCGTCCTGGAGGACCGCGGCTCAGCTGCGAACCCGGACACCCAGTACTGGCATCTGGTGACCGAGCCGAACGGCGGTGTGACGCTGCTGAACAAGTCGGGCGGCCGTGCGGCGGCGATCTGGACGGGCAATGCGACGGTCGGTCAGCGGATCGGGCAGTGGGTCGACAACAGTGCCACCGGCAGCTGGAACCTGGTCAAGACCGGTGACGGGTTCTACACCTTGCAGTCCGTCAAGAACACGAGCCTGTACCTGACCGGTGCGTCCGACGGGGCGCCGCTGACCCTGCAGAACGCGGTGACGGACGGCTCGCAGGACTGGAAGCTCCTCCCATAGGCTCCGGCCCATGAGGGTTCGTCACAAGGCGCGTGTCGTGCTGCTCGACGACGGTCATCTGGTGTTCCTGAAGCGGGGTTGGCCCGGTGGCGATCCGTACTGCACGACGGTCGGCGGGAGCGTCGAGCCCGAGGACGCGGATCTCGAAGCGGCCCTGCGGCGCGAGGCGATGGAGGAGATCGGGGCCACGATCGGTCCCGCGACTGAAATCCTGACTCTGACCGAGCCGCGCGGGAGGACCACCGTCGTACAGCACTACTTCCTCGCCGACCTGGTGGACATGGACCCGGGCCGCCGCCACGGTCCCGAACTCGACGATCCCGACACGGGTGACTTCGAGCCGGTCAGGGTCGCACTGAGCCGTCCGGCCGTGGCAGCCCTCAACCTCCAGCCGACCGAGCTGGCCGACTATGTGCTCGGGCATCTCGACGCGTGGGGCGCCTGACAGCCGGCCCGCCGTCACAACACCTTTCCGGGTGGGGGAGAGGGAGTTGGCGCACGTCACGGTGTCAGGACGACCTTGCCCGCGACCGTGCCGGACTCGGCCAGGCGCAGGGCGTCGGAGACGCGGGCGAGCGGCAGTCGGGCCGCGATCTGCGGTGTGACCTCACCGCGCTCGACGGCCGCGAAGACCTGTGAGAGGTCGGCGCGCAGCTGGGCGCGGAACCGGTTCTTGTTCAGGGCGCGCCCGGCCCAGACGTTGAAGAAGTAGGCGTGGCGGCCGTTGGGCAGCGCGTTCCACGTCCAGACGCGGCCGAGGATCTTGAGCACGGGCAGCTGCTTGGAGCCCTCGTCGTCGCGGGTGGAGGCGCTGCCGTAGGAGACGAGCGTGCCGCCGGGGGCGAGGAGGTGCCAGGAGCGGACGACGCTCGGGCCGCCGACGTGGTCGAAGACGGCGTCCACCCCGCGCGGGGCGAGGTCGCGGACCCGTGCGGCGAGGTCAGGGGTGCGGTAGTCGATGGGCTCGACACCCTGGTCGCGCAGTGCGTCGTGGTGGCGCGGTGACGCCGTGCCGATCACGTGCACGCCCGCCGCGCGGGCGAGTTGGACCAGGACCG
Organism: Streptomyces sp. W16; assembly: GCF_033194735.1. Lineage (NCBI taxonomy): Bacteria > Bacillati > Actinomycetota > Actinomycetes > Kitasatosporales > Streptomycetaceae > Streptomyces > Streptomyces sp. W16. Next base: position 5,346 of record NZ_JAWOAI010000446.1, on the reverse strand, counting down.
TGCCGACGCCGCCGTTGGCGCCGTGCACCAGGATCGTCTGGCCCGCGCGGACACGGGCCTTGCGGTGCAGCATCTGCCAGGCGGTGATGCCGTTGACCACCACTGTCTCGGCCTCGGCCGCGCCGACCCCGGCCGGCACCGGCACCACGTCAGCCGCGTCTACCAGGACATGGCTGGCCCAGCCGCCGACCTTCAGCAGCGCGGCCACCCGGGTGCCGACCAGGCCCGGTTCCACGCCGGCGCCGGTGCTCTGGACCGTACCGACCAGGTCGTAGCCGGGGACGAAGGGGAACGGGGGCTGGTCGTAGTACCGGCCGCGACGCATCTGCTGCTCGGCGAAGGAGACCCCGGTCGCCTCCATCCGGATCACGACCTGGCCGGGGCCCGCGACGGGGACGGCTCCGTGCCGGACCTCCAGGCCCTCCGGCTCGACCTTGCCCGGCAGGACGACCTCGACGAGTGCGTCGGTGGTGTTGTTCATGGCGACCTCCACTGTGAGCTGCGGTGAGCTATGGGCTTTCGTGTTCGTTATAAGTTGTAACGCACACTAGAAGGGGTCGTCAAGTGCAATCGTGATACCTTCTAACTGAAGCTTGAGTGTGTAGTCCTGCGGGTGTGGAAGGTGGCCGGTCATGGCGGAAACAGGCACGAGGACTCCGCGTGAGCGCTACCGCGACCAGGTGCGTACGGAGATCAAGGACCACGCGCGGGAGCAGATCGCCACGGCGGGCGCCTCCGCGCTCTCCCTCAACGGGATCGCCAAGCGGATGGGCATGAGCGGCCCCGCGCTCTACCGGTACTTCGCCAGCCGGGACGACCTGATCACCGAGCTCGTCCGGGACGCGTACCGCAGCCTCGCCGACACCTTCCGCACGGCCGCCGAGACCGGCCCCGACCTGCCCGGACTGGCCCACACCCTGCGGGCGTGGGCCCTCGACGACCCCCAGCGGTACTTCCTTGTCTACGGCACCCCCGTCCCCGGCTACCACGCGCCCGACGACATCACCGGCATCGCGTCCGAGATCATGACGACCCTGCTGGACGCCTGCGTCGCCGCAGCACAGGCGGACGGTCCCGCGACGCCGTTCGAGGCGCATATCGCGGACCACCGCGACTGGGCGGGCGATCGCCCCGCCCCTCCCGCGGCCCTCCATCTGGCCCTGACCTTCTGGACCCGCCTGCACGGCGTCCTGTCCCTGGAACTCGCGGGCCACTTCACCGGCATGGGCTTCGACCCGGCCCAGCTTTTCGCGTCCGAACTGGCGGGGCTGGTGGAGCACCGGGGGGAGTGAGGCCCACGCTGCCCAACTCCCCATCCACGTGCGACAGTTCCTATTGATTGGCGGCTCGGGAAGGGCTGCCAATCAACTTCCGGCCCGGTGAGACTCGGTGCAGTGGGGGGAGGCCGTCCCGCGTCCCCTTGGGGGAGGGGCGCGGGACGTTCGGTCGGCCGCGGAGGGGCACGGAAGGTAGCAGAGGCCGTTGGGGGCGATCGGCATGGGGCGTCCGGAAAGTCCGCTGGATCCTGAGGCCGGGCCGGTGCAGCGGCTGGCGCACGAGTTGCGTCAACTGCGGCAGGAGGCCGGGGGGATCACTTATCGGGTGATGGCCGGCCGGGTGGACTTCTCGGCGGCCACGCTGTCGGAGGCGGCGGCCGGCGAACGCCTTCCATCCCTGGCCGTCGTCCTTGCCTACGTCCGGGCCTGTGGCGCGGATTCCGGTGAGTGGGAAGGGCGTTGGCGGCGGGCGGCCGAGGAGGAGGCCGGGCGGCCCGAGGAGGACGAGGGGGGCACGCCACCGTACCGGGGGCTGGCCCGGTTCGAGCCGGGCGACAGTGGTCGCTTCTTCGGGAGGGATCAACTGGTCGCAGATCTGGCGGAGTTGGCGCTCGACAACCGGTTCGTGGCCGTCGTCGGGACATCCGGGAGCGGCAAGTCGTCCCTGCTGCGGGCCGGTCTGGTCCCGGCGTTGCGTGGTGAGGCCTGGCCGGGTGTCCGCCCGGTGGCCGTACGCATCCTCACGCCCGGGGAACATCCGGATCGCGGTCATGCCCGGGCGCTGGCTCCTGCCGAGAGTGCGGGGGACGGGGACACGTGGGTGATCGTGGACCAGTTCGAGGAGGTCTTCACGCTCTGTCAGGACTCCGCCGAGCGGGCCCGTTTCCTGGACCGGCTGCTGGCGGCCTCCCGGCCCGGCGGGCGGCTGAGGGTGGTGATCGCGATGCGCGCGGACCTCTACGGGCGGCTCGGTGAGCACCGCGGCCTCGCGGACGCGCTACGCGGTGCGAGCCTGCTCGTCGCCCCGATGAGCACGGGTGAACTGCGTGAGGCCGTCGTCAAACCCGCCACGGCCCAGGGCCTGACCGTCGAGCGGGCCCTGACCGACCGGATCGTCGCGGACGTGTCCGACCGGCCCGGCGGGCTTCCGCTGATGTCCCACGCGCTGCTGGAGACCTGGCGCCGCCGCCGTGGCCGCACGCTGACTCTCAAGGGGTACGAGGCCGCCGGCGGTGTCCGGGGTGCGATCACGCAGACCGCTGAGGACCTCTACGGCAGCCTCTCCCCGCGGGAGGCCGTGCTCGCCCGCCAGGTGATGCTGCGGTTGATCGCTCCGGGCGAGGGCAGCGACGACGCCGGCCGTCCCGCTCGCCGCGCGGAGCTCGACGCCGACGGCACCGGCGACACGGCCGTCGTACTGGACCGGTTGGCCCGGGCCCGGCTGATCACCCTCGACGACGACACCGTCGACCTCGCCCACGAAGCGCTGATCACCGCGTGGCCCCGGCTGCGCGAATGGATCGACCGGGACCGCGAGGTGTTGCGCCGGCACCGATTACTCACCGAAGCCGCCCTCGCCTGGGAGCAGTTGGACCGCGACGCCGGTGCCCTGTACCGAGGGGCCCGGCTGACCGCGGCCGAGGAAGCCTTCGCCGCCACCGACAGGGCCGGCCAACTCACCTCGCTGGAGCGGGCGTTCTTCACGGCGAGCCTTCAGGCCCGGGAGGCGGAGGAGCGCGTGGCGGCTCGTGCGACCCGCCGACTGCGGTCCCTGATCGCGGCGTTGGCCGCGCTGCTCGTGGTAGCGGTCATAGCCGCCGGGCTGGCGTTCGACCAGCGGCAGGGCGCCGTCAGCGCGCAGCGCACGGCGCTGTCCCGTCAACTCGCCGCCCAGTCGGCGGCGTTGCTGGACACCAACCCCGATTTGGCCTCGCTGCTCGCGGTCCAGGCATACCGCACGAACCCCAGCGCCGAGGCCGTCGGCAGTCTGTATACGGCTGCCGCGTTGCCGCTGCGCCACAGCATGACCGTCGGCGGCAAGGTGCGGTGGGTGGCGTTCAGCCCGGACGGCCGAACCCTGGCCACCGCGAGCGCCGACGAGACGGTGCGGCTGTGGGACACCGCCACCGGCACGCTGCGGGTCACGCTCGCCGGCCACACCGGGCCCGTCCGGTCGGTGGCGTTCAGTCGGGACGGCCGCACCCTGGCCGATGGCGGGGAGCACGGCCTTGAGCTCTGGGACGTGGCCACGGGCACGATCCGCGCCAGGCTCTCCAGCCACGGCTTCGTAGCCGGGATGGCGTTCAGTCCCGACGGCCGTACGATCGCGGCCGCCTCGGGCACGACGGTGAGCCTGTGGGACGTGGCCTCCCGGAAGACGCGTGCCACGCTCAAGGGCCACACCGACACCGTCTGGTCAGTGGCGTTCAGTCCCGACGGCCTTTTCCTGGCCACCGGCGGCAACGACGGCACCGCACGGCTGTGGGACGCGGCGACCGGGAAGGCGCGGGCCGTCCTGCACGGCAATGGCGGCCAGGTGAGCTCCTTGGCCTTCAGTCCCGACGGGCAGACCCTCGCCGGCATCGTCGGCTACACCGTCCGGACCTGGCCGGTACGGGCAGCACTGTCTCCCCACGGCGTGAGCGGTACCGGCCACGTCCTGCTCTCCAACCACCCCGGCGCGGAGTGGTCGCTGGCCTTCAGTCCGGACGGCCGCACCCTGGCCACCACCGGGTACGACAAGACACTGCGGCTGACGAACTTGGCCACCGACGAGACCCGGTTCATCATCACCGGACACACAGGGGGAGTGAACTCGGTGGCCTTCAGCCCCGACGGCCGCACCCTGGCCACCGGCAGCGACGACCGCACGGCCCGGCTGTGGAGGCTGGACACCGGACAGGCCCGCACCACTCTCAGCAGCCGTACAGGCTCCATCATTTCCACGGCTCTCAGCCCCGACGGCCGCACCCTGGCCACCGGCGGTGACGACGGGAAAACCCGCCTGTGGAACACGGCCACCGGGACCCTCCGTGCCACCCTCGTCGGCCACACCGCGCCCGTGCAGTCGGTGGAGTTCAGCCCGGACGGCCGCACTCTTGCCACGGGCAGCATCGACGGGACCGTACGGCTGTGGGATGTGCGTACGGCAAGATCCCGTCTGGTCCTGCCCTACACGGCCGTCGTCATGTCGGTCGCCTTCACCCCGGACGGCCGCGGTCTGATCGCCCGTTACAACAACCGCCTGAACGAACTGCGGCAGTGGGACACGACCACAGGCAAGGGGCGCACTCTCACCACCCGGCACACCAAAGCCATCTGGTCCGTGGCCGTCAGCCCTGACGGGCGCACCCTGGCAACCGGCTCGAACGACAACACGATCCAGCTCCAGAACCTCGCCACCGGCACCATCCTGGCCACCCTCACCGGCCACACCGGCGGTGTCCTGGCGCTCGCCTTCAGCCCCGACGGACGGACCCTCGCCAGCGGCGGCGCGGACCGCACCATACGCCTGTGGGACGCCTCCACCGGGAAGCAGCGGGCTGTTCTGAGCGGCCACGGCGACCGGGTGCGGGCGGTGGCCTTCAGTGCCGACGGCCGCACCGTGGCCAGTGGCAGCGACGACGGCACCGCGCGTCTGTGGGACGTGGCCACGGGAAGGCTGCGGGCCACGTTGACCGGCCACGTCGACTCCGTGCCTTACGTGGCTTTCAGCCCCGACGACCGCACCCTCGCCACCGGAGGCGAGGACGGAACCGCCCGCCTGTGGAGCCTGGCACTGCTGGACCCACGGCAGGCCATCGACAAGATCTGCGCCGCCGTGCGCCGAGGCCTCACGCCGCTGGAACAGTCCACCTACCTCGACGGCCGCCGAGACACGGCCTGCCCCACCTGAACCATGACTACAGCGCGGGCGTCGCGCACCTGACCGCCCGCTGACCCGACCGGCTGGCTCCACCGACCCCGACGGTGTGGCGGCGCCGTCGCGAAGGCCGGGTTGGGGACACTCGCCGTCCGGCGCCGCGCGGGCGGCGGGTTCCCTGTCTGGCTGGAGAAACGTGGTGCGACT
>NZ_JAWOAI010000445.1:0-8454 GCF_033194735.1 Streptomyces sp. W16 | reverse complement strand
CGGCTGCGGCGCCGTCGTGGCTGGTCGCGCAGTTCCCCGCGCCCCTTTGGGGCGCTGGCGCGCCGCGCGCGAGGCCACCCCGGAGCACCGCATCCGCACGCGTGCGGAACAATGAGCCGCGAGCGTCTGCTCACACACGCACACAGCAACGAGGAGCACGTCATGGCGGGCAACAGCCACGGTCACACTTTGGCCGCCTGGACCGGTACCACCATCATCTTCATCGGTTTCCTGGTCGCGGGCGCCTTCATGGTCATGGCGCAGCCGGTCGGCTTCTGGGCCGGAATGGCGATCACGGTCATCGGCGGCATTGTCGGCTGGGTCATGAGCGCGATGGGTATGGGCATGCCCAAGGACCGTCCCCAGGACCTGACCGAGCTGCTCGGCAAGACGGCGCACGCCGACAGCTGAGCAGCCGTAGCTGCTGTCAGCCATCACTTCGTCGAGGGGCGGCCCCCGGTGCAACGGCACCCGGGGCCGCCCCTCACGCGCGCGTGCCGCACGAGGGGACCAGGGGGCACAATGCGAGACGTGAACGCCGACAGCCGGAGCATGCCGAAGACCCGCACCCCCGGTTCCGCCTCCGTGCTGAACCGCGTAGCCGTGCCCGCGGGCGTCCTGGCGGCCGTCGCGGGGGCGTTCGCCTACGTCGGCACGGTCGACCCGAACCAGCCCGGCCACTACCCCGTCTGCCCCCTGTACCGCTTCACCGGCCTGTACTGCCCCGGCTGCGGCGGACTGCGCAGCGCGCACGAGTTCATCCACGGGGACTTCCTCGCCGCGCTCCAGGACAACGCGATCGCCGTAGTGGGCTATCTGGCCTTCACGGTCGTATGGACCGTCTGGGTGGTCCGTGCGGCGCGCGGCCGGCCGGTGCGGGTCGAACTCGGCAGCGTCCAGCTGTGGGGTCTGGGCGCGTTGGTGCTGGTCTTCACGGTTGTCCGGAACCTGCCGTTCGGTGGCTGGCTACATCCTTGATCAACCGACGGATGTCCAGGTAGTGGGACCGGCGTCAACCGGATGCGAGGCCTACGCCTTCCTCCGGATATCATCAAGGTCAGATGTGACCATTGCTTTTCACCGTCCGGAAGGGGGCCGCTCGCGTGAGTGTGCTCGACGAGATCATCGACGGAGTCCGTGCCGACCTGGCGGAACGGCAGGCGCGCGTCAGCCTCGACGAGCTCAAGGAGCGCGCGGCGAAGGCACCCGCGGCCAAGGACGGCATCGCCGCCCTGCGTGGCGACGGCGTCAAGGTCATCTGCGAGGTCAAGCGCTCCAGCCCCTCCAAGGGCGCGCTCGCGGCGATCGCCGACCCGGCGGGCCTCGCCGCGGACTACGAGGCGGGCGGCGCAGCCGTCATCTCCGTCCTCACCGAACAGCGCCGCTTCGGCGGCTCCCTGGCCGACCTGGAGGCCGTCCGCGCCCGCGTGGACATCCCGGTCCTCCGCAAGGACTTCATCGTCACCTCGTACCAGCTCTGGGAGGCCCGGGCCTACGGCGCCGACCTCGTGCTGCTGATCGTCGCGGCCCTGGACCAGCCCGCCCTGGAGTCCCTCATCGAGCGCGCCGAGTCGATCGGCCTCACGCCGATCGTCGAGGTCCACGACGAGGACGAGGTCGACCGCGCGGTCGACGCCGGCGCCAAGATCATCGGCGTCAACGCCCGCAACCTCAAGACCCTTGAGGTCGACCGCGGCACCTTCGAGCGCGTCGCCCCCGAGATCCCGGCCCACATCGTCAAGATCGCCGAGTCCGGAGTCCGCGGCCCCCACGACCTCATCGCCTACGCCAACGCCGGCGCCGACGCGGTCCTGGTGGGCGAGTCCCTGGTCACCGGCCGCGACCCGAAGTCGGCGGTGTCGGATCTGGTAGCGGCGGGGGAGCACCCCGCACTGCGCCACGGCCGCAGCTGATCAACCGGTAGGGTTTCCTCCGATGACGCTCACACTGACACCCACGGACCGGTACGCCCGCCTGGCGCGCGGCTGCCGCCCCCGTGGTTGCCGTGCGCCCGCACGCCGGGTGCACGGCCGCAGAGTGCGGTACGTCATCGGAGACGAACCCGGGCAAGTGAACGGCATGCGATGGCAGCAGGCCTTTAGGGGCGCGGGGAACTGCGCGACCAGCCACAGCGGTCCCGCAGCCATCTGAACAACCCCCGCCCCCACGGCGCTTGGTGTCTCTCCAAACACTCACCGTGAGGTTTCCGCATGCCCAGCGAGTTCTTCATCCCAGACCCCGACGGTCAAATCCCCAGCGCCGAAGGCTACTTCGGCGCCTTCGGCGGCAAGTTCATCCCGGAGGCCCTCGTAGCCGCCGTGGACGAGGTGGCAGTCGAGTACGAAAAGGCCAAGTACGACCCGGAGTTCGCCCGCGAGTTGGACGACCTCCTCGTCAACTACACCGGCAGGCCGAGCGCGTTCACTGAAGTACCCCGTTTCGCCGCGGAAGCGGGTGGCGCCCGGATCTTCCTCAAGCGCGAGGACCTGAACCACACCGGCTCCCACAAGATCAACAACGTCCTCGGCCAGGCCCTGCTCACCAAGCGCATGGGCAAGACCAGGGTCATCGCGGAGACCGGCGCCGGCCAGCACGGCGTAGCGACGGCCACCGCCTGCGCGCTCTTCGGTCTCGAATGCACCATCTACATGGGCGAGATCGACACCCAGCGCCAGGCGCTGAACGTGGCCCGGATGCGCATGCTCGGCGCAGAGGTCATCGCCGTGAAGTCCGGCAGCCGCACCCTCAAGGACGCGATCAACGAGGCGTTCCGCGACTGGGTCGCCAACGTCGACCGCACCCACTACCTCTTCGGTACGGTCGCGGGCCCGCACCCCTTCCCCGCCATGGTCCGCGACTTCCACCGCGTGATCGGCGTCGAGGCCCGCCGCCAGATCCTGGAGCGCGCCGGACGCCTCCCCGACGCGGCGATCGCCTGTGTCGGCGGAGGCTCGAACGCCATCGGCCTCTTCCACGCCTTCATCCCGGACGCGGACGTACGCCTCATCGGTTGCGAACCGGCCGGCCACGGCGTCGAGACCGGCGAGCACGCGGCGACCCTCACCGCGGGCGAGCCCGGCATCCTGCACGGCTCCCGGTCCTACGTCCTCCAGGACGAGGAGGGCCAGATCACCGAGCCGTACTCGATCTCGGCCGGTCTGGACTACCCGGGCATCGGCCCCGAGCACTCCTACCTCAAGGACAGTGGCCGCGGCGAGTACCGCGCGATCACCGACGACGCGGCGATGCAGGCCCTGCGCCTGCTGTCGCGTACGGAGGGCATCATCCCGGCCATTGAGAGCGCCCACGCGCTCGCCGGTGCGCTGGAGGTCGGCAGGGAGCTGGGCAAGGACGGGCTGATCGTCGTCAACCTGTCCGGGCGCGGCGACAAGGACATGGACACGGCCGCGCGTTACTTCGGCCTGTACGAGACGGACGCCGAGGTCGCGGCCAACGCGGCCGACACCGCCGAGATCGAGGGGGACGCCAAGTGAGCGGGAACATTCAGCTGCTGTCCGACACCCTCGCCGCCGCCAAGGCGGAGGGACGCGCCGCGCTCATCGCTTACCTCCCGGCCGGGTTCCCGACCGTGGACGGCGGCATCGAGGCGGTCAAGGCCGCGTTCGACGGCGGCGCGGACATCGTCGAGGTGGGCCTGCCGCACAGCGACCCGGTGCTCGACGGCCCTGTCATCCAGACCGCCGACGACATCGCCCTGCGCGGCGGCGTCAAGATCGCGGATGTCATGCGCACGGTCCGGGAGGCGCACGCGGCGACCGGCAAGCCGGTACTCGTCATGACGTACTGGAACCCGATCGACCGCTACGGCGTCGAGCGCTTCACCGCCGAACTGGCCGAGGCGGGCGGCGCCGGGTGCATCCTGCCCGACCTGCCCGTCCAGGAGGCGGGGCTGTGGAGGGAGCACGCGGAGAAGCACGGGCTCGCCACGGTCTTCGTGGTCGCGCCCAGCAGCAAGGACGCGCGCCTCGCCGAGATCACCAAGGTCGGCACCGGCTTCGTCTACGCCGCCTCGCTGATGGGTGTCACGGGTACTCGTGAGTCCGTGGGCGCGCAGGCGCAGGACCTCGTCGAGCGCACCCGGGCCACCACCGACACGCCCGTGTGTGTCGGCCTCGGTGTCTCCGACGCCCGGCAGGCCGCTGAGGTGGCCCGCTTCGCGGACGGCGTGATCGTCGGCTCGGCCTTCGTCAAGCGGATGCTGGACGCGCCGGACGACGCGGCCGGCGTCGAGGCGGTCCGCGCCCTCGCCGGCGAGCTGGCGAAGGGCGTGCGCGGACAGGCGTAGCGCATAGGCGCAAAGGAACAACCGTCCCTCATATGGGTGGACCTGGGACCGGGGAGGCGCGCTGCGCCTCCCCGGTTCGTTCTGCGGGGTGTGAGCGAGAAGAACCGTGACGGAAAGCGCACCGCCCGCGAGCGGCTGGCGGCAGAGCGTGAGAAGCAGAAGTCCGCGGAGAGGCGGCGGCGCACGCTGATCGTGGCCGCGAGCGTCGTCTGCGTGCTGGGACTGGCGTCGGTGATCGGCGTCCTCGCCGCGAACCACGGCAAGGACGACAGCGGCAGCAGCAAGGCGGGCCCGGTCGTGGCGCCCTCCGGGGCGAGTGGCAAGGACAGCCTGGCGATCCAGGTCGGCAAGGACAGCGCCAAGCCGACGCTCACGGTGTGGGAGGACTTCCGCTGCCCGGCCTGCCAGGCCTTCGAGACGGCGTACCGCTCGACACTCCACGAGCTGACGGACTCCGGGCAGCTCAAGGTGCAGTACCACCTGGTCACGATCATCGACGGCAACCTCGGCGGCAGCGGCTCCAAGCGCGCGGCGAACGCGGCGGCCTGCGCCCAGGACGCCGGAAAGTTCCGCGACTTCCACGACGTGCTGTACGAGAACCAGCCCAAGGAGACGGACGACGCGTTCGCCGACAACGCCAAGCTGATCGAGCTGGCGGGCAAGGTGAGCGGCCTCGACACGCCCGCCTTCCAGAAGTGCGTCAACAGCGGTACGCACGACAGCTGGGTCACGAAGTCCGCCGCCGCGTTCCAGGCCGGCGGATTCACCGGTACGCCGACCGTCCTCTTCGACGGCAAGAACATCTACGCGGACCAGACGATGACCCCGGCGAAGCTGAAGCAGCTGGTCCAGGCGGCGAACAAGGGGTAGCGCGGGGTAAGCGGGCGGGCCGGTTTTCATACCGGCCCGTTATGGAGCCGTAGCCGGGCCGCTTGCCGTGGTCGCGGTCCGGCACGGTAGCGTCGACCCTGCCATGGAACTTGCCTACATTCCCAGCCCGTCGCGCGGGGTCTACCACCTCGGCCCCATTCCGCTGCGCGGCTACGCGTTCTGCATCATCATCGGCGTCTTCGTCGCCGTCTGGCTCGGCAACAAACGCTGGGTCGCCCGCGGCGGCAAGGTCGGGACGGTGGCCGACATCGCTGTCTGGGCCGTGCCGTTCGGCCTCGTCGGCGGTCGCCTGTACCACGTGATCACGGACTACGAGCTGTACTTCAGCGAGGGCCGCGACTGGGTGGACGCCTTCAAGGTGTGGCAGGGCGGCCTCGGCATCTGGGGCGCGATCGCGCTCGGCGCGGTGGGCGCGTGGATCGGCTGCCGCCGCCGTGGCATCCCGCTGCCCGCCTGGGCCGACACCCTCGCCCCCGGCATCGCCTTCGCCCAGGCCATCGGCCGTTGGGGCAACTGGTTCAACCAGGAGCTCTACGGCCGCGAGACGCACCTCCCCTGGGCACTGCACATCACGTCCTCGACGGACGGCCGCGTACCGGGCTACTACCACCCGACCTTCCTGTACGAGTCCCTGTGGTGCGTCGGCGTCGGCTTCCTCGTCATCTGGGCCGACCGCCGCTTCAAGCTGGGCCACGGCCGGGCGTTCGCGCTGTACGTCGCCGCCTACTGCGTGGGCCGCGGCTGGATCGAGTACATGCGCGTCGACGACGCCCACCACTTCCTGGGCCTGCGGTTGAACGACTGGACCGCGATGATCGTCTTCATCCTCGCGGTGGTCTACTTCGTGATCTCGGCGAAGAAGCGCCCGGGCCGCGAAGAGGTCGTCGAGCCGGACACGGATGCGGACGCGGATGCCTCCGACGGTGAAACAGACGCTGACGACAGCGCGGCGGCCTCGGAAGAGGAGCCGAAGGAAGACGCGGACGTCAAGGAAGCCGACGCAGAGAACGAAGTGGACGTAAAGGCGGACGAGGCCGAGTCGGCGAAGAAGGGCTGACGGCCGGTTCTACGACGATGAGGGCGCCCTGTCACTGACGGGGCGCCCTCGTCGTGTTCAGGTGCGGCGCGCCAACGCGAGCGTTCTCTGTGCCGCCACCACCACCGCCGCGTCGATGAACTGCCCGTCGGGAAGGGCCTGGGCGCCCTCCTCCCGCATGGCCGCCTTGACGATCGTCTCGGCCTGTTCGATCTCCTTGGCGGTCGGGAGGAAGGCGCTCTCGATCACCGGGAGTTGACGGGGGTGGATCGCCGCGCGCCCCAGGAAGCCGAGGGCACGGCCGTGGGCGCAGGAGGCCGCCAGCCCGTCCAGATCGCGGATGTCCGGGTGGACCGACTGAGGCGGAGGTGCGAGGCCCGCGGCCCGGGCGGCGACGATCACCCGCGAGCGGGACCAGTCGAGCCCCGCGTCGTCGCGTACGCCCAGGTCGGCCCGTAGATCCGCCTCGCCGAGCGCGATGCCGTGCAGGGCGGGGTGGGCGACGGCGATCGAGAAGGCCCGCTCGATGCCGAGGGCTGTCTCCAGGAGGGCGTACAGGGGGAGGTCGCGGGCCATTTCCGCTACGGCTATGACCTCCTGCGCGGACGTCATCTTCGGGAGCCGTAGGCCGGACACGCCCGGGAGGGGTGTGAGGGTGCGGAGATCGTCGGCGGCCCAGGGGGTGTCGAGGGCGTTCACGCGGACGTGGACGTTGAGTTGGGGCTCCGAGAGAAGCTCTGCCGTGGCCGCGCGGGCGTAGTCCTTGCGGTCCGGGGCCACCGCGTCCTCCAGGTCGACTACAACCACGTCCGCGCCGGCTGCGAGGGCCTTGGCGACGATCGGGGGGCGGTCGCCGGGGACGTAGAGCCAGGTCAGGGGGAAGGGGGTCACAGGGCGCCCTCCCGGCGGAGTGCCGTCAACTCGGTGTCTGTCAGGCCGAGTTCGGTCAGGACGGTGTCCGTGTCGGCGCCGTGGGGGCGGCCGGGCCAGCGGATGGCGCCGGGGGTGGCGGAGAGGCGGAAGAGGACGTTCTGCATGCGGAGGGGGCCGAGTTCGGGGTCGTCGACGGTGGTGATCGTGTCGAGGGCCTGGTACTGGGGGTCCGACATGACGTCCCTTACGTCCTGGATGGGGGCCACCGCCGCCTCCGCCTTCTCGAAGGCGGCCAGGACCTCGGTGCGGGTGCGTTGCGCGATCCAGTCGCCGACCGCCGCGTCGAGGATGTCGGCGTGCCGGGCCCGGTCCGCGCCGGTCGCGAACCACGGTTCGTCGATCAGTTCCGGGCGGCCGACCAGGCGCATCACGCGCTCGGCGATCGACTGGGCGGAGGTGGAGACGGCGACCCAACTGCCGTCCGCCGTACGGTAGGTGTTGCGGGGGGCGTTGTTCTGGGAGCGGTTGCCGGTGCGCGGCTGGACGTGGCCGAGCTGGTCGTACCAGAGGGGCTGGGGGCCCAGCGCGGTCAGGATGGGTTCGATGATCGCCATGTCGACGACCTGGCCGCCCTCGCCGGTGCGGTCGCGGGCCGCCAGGGCCGTCATCACCGCGTACGCCGTCGCCAGGCCCGCGATCGAGTCGGCGAGGCCGAACGGCGGGAGCGTCGGGGGCGCGTCCGGTTCGCCGGTGATCGCGGCGAAGCCGCTCATCGCCTCGGCGAGGGTGCCGAAGCCGGGGCGGTGCGCGTAGGGCCCGAACTGGCCGAAGGCGGTGACCCGGGCGAGCACCAACCGCGGGTTGGCGGCGGAGAGTTCGGCCCAGCCGAGGTCCCATTTCTCCAGGGTGCCGGGGCGGAAGTTCTCGATGATCACGTCGGCGGTGGCGGCGAGGCGGAGGAGGGTGTCGCGTCCGCCGGGCTTCGACAGGTCGAGGGTGATGGTGCGCTTGTTGCGGCCGAGGAGTTTCCACCACAGGCCGATGCCGTCCTTCGAGGGGCCGTGGCCCCGGGACGGGTCGGGCTTGGCCGGGTGCTCGACCTTGATGACCTCGGCGCCGAAGTCGCCGAGCATGGTGGCGGCGAGGGGGCCGGCGAAGAGCGTCGCGAGGTCGAGAACGCGCAGGCCGGACAGGGGAGTTGTGGTCGTCGTCTCGGTCATGAGGCGTACTGCTTGTCGATCTCCGCGCGGAACGGCATCGACGCCGTCGCCCCGGGCCGCTGCACGGACAGGGCCGCAGCCGCTGCCGCCCATCCCAGCGCGTCCCGCGTCGGGCGGCCCTCGGCGAG
>NZ_JAWOAI010000444.1:0-8500 GCF_033194735.1 Streptomyces sp. W16 | reverse complement strand
CCGCGAGCCGCACGCGCTCCCCGCTCGCCACCGTGCCGCAGCCCACGGCGTCCCAGCCCGTCACCGACCGCCTCTGAACGCCGTTCCCACATCGGGGAGTTCGCATGCCGTCAAGCCCCTCGCGCCCCACGCCGACCCGGCCCACAACCTGGCGTCCGACCGGGCGCCCCGGTCACCGCGCGCACTGACCCGGAACCTCCCCTCCGGACCACTGGAGAAAGAACAGAATGCCCCGCTTCAGCATCATCGTCCCGTCCCACGGGGTCGCCGGCCGGCTCTCCCAGGCCCTGGACTCGGTCCTCGCGCAGTCCTACGGCGACTTCGAGCTGATCCCGGTCTGTGACGCCCCCGGCTCCCCGGCCGCCGACGTCGCCACCGGCCACGCCGGGCGGGACTCCCGGGTGGCCCCGGTCAACTCCCCACCCTCCGCAGGCCTGAGCGGGGCCCGCAACACCGGCCTGCGGGCGGCGACCGGCACCTACGTCCTGTTCCTGGACGGCGACGACACCCTGGCCCCCGGCGCACTGGCCGCGCTGGACGCCCGGCTGACGGAGACTGGGGATCCCGAAGACGTCGACGTCCTGTACTTCGAGCACGAGCGGACCCCGTGGTGGGAGGGCGAGCCCACCAACCCGGCGGCCCCGCTGCTGGCGAAGACCCCGGCCGGCGCCTTCTCCCCTGCCCAGGCACCGCAGTTGACGGGCGTGCAGCTCCCGGCGTGGAGCGCGCTCTACCGCCGCGCCTTCCTCACCGACAACCAACTCACCTTCCCCGAAGGCCCGTTCACCGACCTCGGCTGGGGCGGCCTGGTCACCGTCGCCGCCGAGCGGGTGGCGGTGCTGCGCTCGGTGGTCGTACGGCATCTGCTGCGGCGGCAGGGCAGCCGGCTCAACCTGCCGGGCGCGCACCACCACCAACTCCTCGACCAGGTCGACATGGTGCTGACGCGTGCCGCCAAGAGCGACTTGTCCGGCGCCCTGTTCGAGCAGCTCTTCGCCGTGGTGCTGAAGACGGCCTCCCGGCCCGATCGCCTTCCCTCCGGGCACCGCGCCTTCTTCCGGCGGGCCGGCCGGCTGTACCGGAGTCACCGGCCCGCCGGTTTCCGTACGCCCGGCGGGAGTCTGGGAGTTCAGCACCGGCTGCTGGCGTCGGGAGCGTACTCGGCGTTCCGGGCGCTGCGCGGTGCCAACCGGTCGGCGACGGGGGCGGCCGAGCGGGTCCCGCGCCCCCGCATGCTGCGCACCCGTCTCCGCTACGCCCGTGCCCTGCGCCGCCGGCTCGACCCCAACCTGGCTGTGTACTGCGCCTATTGGGGCCGCGGCTACGCGTGCAGCCCGGCCGCGATCCACGCCAAGGCGCGTGAACTCGCCCCGCACATCCGCTCGGTGTTCCTGGTCGAGCCGGACGCGGTGGACGCCGTACCGAAGGGCGTCGAGCACGCCGTCATCGGCAGCCGGAAGTACTGGGAGGTGCTGGCCCGCGCCAAGTACCTGGTGAACAACGCCAACTTCGCCGAGGACGTCGTCAAGCGGCCCGGCAGTGTGCACGTACAGACGCAGCACGGGACCCCGCTGAAGAAGATGGGCGTCGACCAGTCGACGTACCCGGTGGTGGCCGCCGCGACCGGCAGCTTCGCCAAGTTGCTGGGCCGGGTGGACCGTTGGGACTACAACATCTCCTCCAACCGGCACTCCACGCAGATGTGGGAGCGCGCTTTCCCGGGCTCGTACGAGGCGTTGGAGTACGGCTATCCGCGCAACGACGTGTACTACACGGCGACCGCCGACGAAGTGGCGCGTGTGCGGAGGGAGTTGGGCGTTCCGGAGGGCAAGACGGCCGTCCTGTACGCGCCCACCCACCGCGACTACCAGACGGGCTTCGACACCGGCCTCGACCTGGAGGCCTTCTGCGCGGCGGCCGGCGAGGACGTGGTCGTGCTGCTGCGCGCCCACTACTTCTACGACCAGAGGCGAGCCAAGAGCAGCGGCCGGATCATCGACGTGACCGCGCACCGCTCCTCCGAGGACGTGTGCCTGGCCGCCGACGCGCTGGTCACGGACTACTCGTCGATCATGTTCGACTACGCCAACCTCGACCGGCCGATCGTCGTGTACGCCGACGACTGGGACGTCTACCAGGAGACGCGGGGCGTCTACTTCGACCTCATGGAGGCCCCGCCGGGCCCGGTGACCCGCACGCCCGAGGAACTGGCCCAGGTCTTCCGCGACGGCTCGTACGCGAACAAGGCGTCCACCGCCCTGCGGGCCGAATTCCGGTCCCGCTTCTGCGAGTTCGACGACGGACTGGCCGCCGAGCGGGTCGTACGCCGGGTGTTCCTCGGCGAGCCGCCGGAAGTGATCCCGCCCGTGATCCCGCTCGCGGAGCGCGTTCCGGCCCCCGCCGCCACCCTCGTAAGGAGCTGAACCCGAAGTGCCCCGCTTCAGCGTCATCGTCCCCGTCTTCAAGGTGCAGGGCTTTCTGCGCGAGTGCCTCGACTCGGTCCTGGAGCAGTCCTACCGGGACATCGAGGTGATCGCCGTCAACGACTGCTCGCCGGACGGCTGCGGCGCGATCCTCGACGAGTACGCGGCCCGCGACCCGCGCGTCCAGGTGCTGCACCTGCCGGAGAACGTCGGCCTCGGCCGCGCCCGCAACGCCGGAATGCCCCTGTCCACCGGCGACTTCCTGTTCTTCCTCGACAGCGACGACACCCTCACGCCCGGCGCGTTGCGCGCGATGGCCGACCGGCTCGACGCGAGCGGCGACCCGGATGTCCTGGTCTTCGACTACGCGCGCACCTACTGGTGGGGCGGCACCCGGCGCAACGTCCTCGCGCACGTCCTGACGGAGGTCGACGACACCTTCACGGTCGCCGAACACCCCGAGATCCTCGACCTGTTGATGGTCGTGTGGAACAAGGTGTACCGCCGGGAGTTCGTGCACAAGCACGCCTTCGAGTTCCCGCCGGGCTACTACGAGGACACGCCCTGGACCTTCCCGGTGCTGCTCAGCGCCGAGCGGATCGCCACCCTCGACCGGATCTGCCTGAACTACCGGCAGCGGCGCCAGGGCAACATCCTGTCCACCACCAGCCGCAAGCACTTCGACATCCACGACCAGTACGAGCGGGTCTTCGCGTTCGTCGAC
The DNA here is from genome assembly GCF_033194735.1 of Streptomyces sp. W16. Classification (NCBI taxonomy): domain Bacteria; kingdom Bacillati; phylum Actinomycetota; class Actinomycetes; order Kitasatosporales; family Streptomycetaceae; genus Streptomyces; species Streptomyces sp. W16. The sequence goes on along the minus strand of NZ_JAWOAI010000444.1, from coordinate 5,353 downwards.
TCCCGCCCGGAGCTGGCGAGTTGGCGCCCCTACCTGCACCGCAAGATGGGCGAGCACTGTCTCGACATCCTCGGCAAGCCGGACCGGCTGCCCCCGTCCGACAAGGCCGAGTTCTTCCGCCGTACGGCCGAACTGTTCGCCAGGCACAAGCCGGCGGGCATGGCGGTGGACGCCGAAGTCCGTGCCCTGGAAGGGAGTTACGCGCGGTACCGGGTCCGACGGCAGGCGGGCCGGGCCGCCCGGCAGCTCGAACGACGGGCGCTGCAAGCACGCAAGTCGGCGGCCGGACGGGTCAAGGGCGGCTGGTCCGCGCTGCACGCCCGCCGGTCACTGGACCCCAACCTCGTTGTGTACTCGGCCTTTTCGCACCGCGGGGTCCTCGGCGACCCGGCCGCCGTGTACTACAAGGCGCGGGCGATCGCGCCGCACCTCCGGGGCGTGTGGGTCGTACAGGACGCGGAACAGGCCGCGTCGCTGCCGGCGGACGTCGAGCACGTGCTCCTCAACACCCTGCGATACCGCCAACTCACCGCACGCGCCAAGTACTTCGTCAACAACGTCAACTGGCCCGGCACCCTCACCAAGCGCCCCGGCAGCGTCCACATCCACACCCATCAGGGCACCCCGCTCAAGTACATGGCGGCCGACCTGCTGGACAAGCCCGGTGCCCGCTACGGCGTCGACGTGCCGCAGATGCTGCGCCGCGCCGACCGCTGGGACCACAGCCTGGTCGCCAACCGGCACTCGGAGCTGGTGTGGGAGCGGGCGTATCCGTGCCACTTCGCGTCGGCGCGGACGGGCAGCCCGCGCAACGACGTACTCGTCGGAGCAACACCGGGAGCAGGGGCGGCAGTTCGCGAACGGCTCGGTATCCCCGCCGGGCACACGGTCGTGCTGTACGCGCCGACCCGCCGCGAGTACAGCCGCAGCGGCCACGTCGACCGCCTCGACCTGGCCCGGTTCGCGCAGGATCTCGGCCCGGACCACACCCTCGTCGTACGCCTCCACCCCACCCTCGCCACCGGTCCCGCGCGCGGTCTCGGCCTCGCGGACCTGCACCGGCGCGGAGTGCTGGTCGACGCGACCGACGAACCGTCCGTCGAGGACGTCATGTTGGCCTCCGACGCCCTGGTCACCGACTACTCGGCCCTGATGTTCGACTACGCCAACCTCGACCGCCCGATCGTCGTCCACGCCGACGACCGGGAGGCGTACGCGGCGAGCCGGGGCACCTACTTCGACGTCACCGCCACACCACCGGGCCATGTGTCCAGTTCCTACCGGGAGTTGGCGTGGCTGTTCGCGTCGGGTGCCTGGCGGGACGAGGACTCGACCCGGCTGCGGGCCGAATTCCGGTCGCGCTACTGCGAGTTCGACGACGGGAGGGCCGCGGAGAGGGTCGTACGGACGCTGCTGCTGGGTGAGGACGACTGGCAGCCCCGGTCGGGGGCCGCCGGCCGGGTCCCCTCTCCCGCCGCCGGTCACGACCAGTTGGCGTCCTCATGAGGCCCCGCACCTGGGTGCTCGTGCTGGCCGCCCTGTTCGCGGTGCTCCAACTCGCCAATGTCACCGGCCGGGACACCCCCGACACCAAGAACTACCTGTCGTACGCGCTGAGTCTGCGCGGTGAGAGCAAGCGCGAGGCGGCGACCGTCACCATCGACTACTACTGCGCGAGCCAGGGCGACACCGCACGGCGCGACCAGAGCGTGAACGTGCTGAACTTCCACGGCAAGGACCCGGCCGCGCGGGTCGCGAAGAAGTGCCGGGCCGCCCAGTGGCGAGTGGTGGACGCGCAGTTGCGGGCCGGGAACAGCGGCGGGTTCATCACGCCGTTCATGCCCGAGCGGTTCATGCGGATCTTCGAAGTGCGGCCCGGATACCCGGTGTTCCTGGTCCCGTTCGTCACGCTGCTCGGGCCGGCCTGGGGGCTGTGGACGTCGAGTGTCGTCCTCACGATCGCGGGCGGGATCCTCGTGTTCCTGATCCTGCGCACGCTCTCCGTGTCGGTGCCGCTCGCGCTGACCGGGCAGGCCCTCTACTACGTCCTGCCGTGCGGGACGACCGCGATGCGCCCGATGACCGAGGGCCTGATGATGGCCCTGACTCTGGCGGCGGTGTGGGGCTGCGCGCTGGTGTCGACGGGCCGCCGCACACGCGCCGGACTCGCCCTGGTCGGCGGCTCCTTGCTCCTGCTCTTCACGGTCAAGCACTCGCAGGCCCTGTTCCTCGGGCTGTGCCTGGCCGGTGCGGGCGCGCTGGCCGCCGTACGACAGCGGCGGCGGGCGTGGGTGGTGGTCGCGGCACTCGGCACGGCGGCGGCCGTGGGCACGCTGCTGTTGGCGGGCCTCCTGCACTACCCGTCCCAGACCGACAGCCTCCAGGACCTGCTGACCGATCACTACGCCCGCCCCGACCGCGCCCGGCTGTGGCCCGAATTCCTGCACCTGGAGGCGGACTTCTGGCTGGAGTGGACGCGGCAGCAACTGTGGCAGCCGGTGCTCGCGGCGGCGCTCGGCGCCGGTGCGTGGGGCGCGTCGCGGCGGCCGGTGTTCGGGGTGTTCCTGATCGGGGCCGCGTCCACAGGGATTCTCACGCAGGCCGCGCATCCCGATATCAGCGTGTGGGGTGGGCGGTTGATCGTGCTGGTGTGGCTGTTGCCGGTGGTGGGGGTGCCGTTGTTGCTGGAGAGCGTGGTGCGGGGGAAGGCGGCCGTGGCTGCGCCGGTGCCAACTGCGGTTCCGGGGCAGGGGATTGGGGAACAGGCCCACGCTGCCAGGTGACGCGGGGGAAGCCGTCGACCCCGGCGACGAGGTAATGAGCGCTCGTCGCCGGGGTCGTAGAAGCGTCGTACTCGATGTGACTACTCGATGACGAGGTTGACCTCGATGTTGCCGCGGGTCGCGTTCGAGTAGGGGCAGACCTGGTGGGCGGTCTCGACCAGCTTGCGGCCGGTCGCCTCGTCCACCGTGTCGGGGAGCTCGATGCGCAGGGTCACCTTGAGGCCGAAGCCCTCGCCCTGCTTGCCTATGCCGACCTCGGCGGTCACGGCCGCGTCGGAGACGTCGACCTTCGCCTGCCGGCCGACGGCACCGAGGGCGCTGCCGAAACAGGCGGCGTAACCGGCGGCGAACAGCTGCTCAGGGTTGGTGCCCTGGCCATTGCCGCCCATCTCGACGGGGAAGCCGAGCTGAAGGTCGATCTTGCCGTCGTTGCTGACCGCGCGGCCGTCACGGCCGTGGGTGGCGGTGGCTACGGCGGTGTAGATCGCGTCCATTGGAAACCATCCCTCTCGGAAGTCTTTGTGGGGGTGGCCGGCCCGGGTGTCCGGACCGCCTCACAGCGACAAGTAGAGCACACAATTCAATTGCACACAACTAAATGGCCCACTAGCGCTATCCTGGAACCATGACCACCACTCCCGCCGACGCTCCCACCACCGACTGGCTCCGCCTCGACCAGCAGATCTGTTTCTCCCTGAACGCCGCGTCACGCGCCTTCGGCGGCGTCTACCGCGTGCTCCTCAAGGATCTCGGGCTCACCTACCCGCAGTACCTGGTGATGCTGGTGCTGTGGGAGCACGGCGAACTGCCCGTCAAGAAGCTCGGCGAACACCTGCGACTCGACTCCGGCACCCTGTCCCCGCTGCTCAAGCGGCTGGAGACGGCCGGTCTGGTACGGCGTGAGCGCAGCGCCCGCGACGAGCGCTCGGTGGAGGTACGGCTCACGGACGAGGGTCTCGCCCTGCGCGAACGCGCCCTCGACGTACCGCGCCGCATCCTCGGCGCGACCGGCTTCGACATCGACGAGATCCGCACGCTGCGGGCACGGCTCGACGAACTCACCGGCGCACTGGACTCGGCGGCGCTTGAGCAGGCATGACCATGTGCTGCGGAGGCATTCGGCGGATGTAGAGGGCCAGCTTCACGCGTCCGCTCACGTACTGCCGCCGACGCGCGAACTCCCCGTCCACGGCGTCGAGTTTGACCCGGTCGACCGGGTCGCCAGGCACCCAGCGGGACGGCAGCAGATTCGACTGCGCGACGATCCACACCCGGTCCACGGCGGCCAGCCGCCGCCGCAACTCCCCCGGCGCCACCTCACGCCCGCTCAGCGTCCCGGACCGGGCCCCCGACTCCGCCAGCGCCAGGTCCCGCACCCCGGCGAACGGCCCCGGATACGCCGACGCCGTCACCCGCCAGAACGACGGCAGGAACAGCACGGGATCGCCCGGCCGCAGCTCACGACCGGCCATGGCGGAGACGGCGGCGAGGTTCTCGGGACGGTGGGCCGCGGAACGGTCGTTCCGGTAGGCGGGCAGGCCGTGGAGGAAGGGGACGGCTACGGCCAACACGCCGGCGAGGGTGACGAGGGGGGTGCGGTGGAGTGGACGACGGGCGTCCCGCCGCGGGAGGCGAGGCGGGGAGCTCTCGGCTCCGACTCCGGCTCCGGCTCCGGCTCCGACTCCGGCTCCGACTCCGGCTCCGACTCCGGCTCCGGCTCCGGCTCCGGCTCCGGACATACGGTCGAGTGGTGAGTGGTGACCGCCGGGAACCAGGGCGCCGACCAGCTGGGGGCGACGTTCGACCACAGCCACTCGGCGCGCCTCATGGTCGACTTCCGGACGCAGAAGACCGCCCAGCCACAGCCGGCCCACCACCCCCACCAGCCGATCCGCGCCCGCCGCCACCAGCAACGGCGCCCCTGCCAGCGCGTACAGCACATACCGCTCGTGGAACAGCGGCCGGAACTGCGACACGGTCAGCAGGAGCACCGGCGGCACCACCAGCAACGGCAGTGCGACCGACGCGAGCCGTCCCGCGCCGAGTCCCAGCAGGATCAGCAGGACCGAGGTCCAGAAGACGACTCCGGTCGGGACGACGGCGAGAAACCCGCGGGCCAGCCGCTCGGTGGTGTCCCGGTCCGGCACCCGCAGCCACGCCACCTGCCCCGACTGCCGCTGGGACACCCAGGCCAACGGCAGCAGGACCCCCACCGCCGCGCCCGCCGCACGCCCCCAGCCGGCCCACACCGACCTGGGCACCCGCGCCGCCAGCACGGTCAACGCGTGCGCGCAGAGCACCAGTACGGCGAACTCGTGCAGCAGAAAGGTCACGGCGAGGACGGCTCCGTACGGCCACCAGGACAGCCTTGTCCGTTTCTCCGGTGCCGACTGTTTCTCCAGCGCCCGCACGAGGAGCAGCGTCGCCCCGGCGACTCCGGCCGCGACGAGGGCGTAGGACCGGCCCTCCTGTGCGTAGTGGCCGGTCAGGGGCGTGATCGCGTAGAGCAGGCCGGCCCAGAGGCCGACCCGGGGGCGGGCCAGCCGTACGCCGAGGGCCGCGACCAGGCC
>NZ_JAWOAI010000443.1:0-8478 GCF_033194735.1 Streptomyces sp. W16 | reverse complement strand
CCTGGCGGGCGGCGGCGTCGGGCGCGTGCCGGGCGCTGGACGGGAGTTTCGCGGCGCTGTCGGTGTGGGAGCGGGAGCTGGGGCGGTTGCGGGTCCTCGTCAACGTGGGGGAGCGGGCGGCGGGCGAGGAGGAGTTCCCGGACGGCGAGACCTATCCGGTGCACCAGTTCCCCGAGATCACCGAGTTCCTGCACGAGCGGTGGGCCGGCGGCGGTGAACCCAACGCGTGGGTCGAGACCGCCGAGGGTCCGGCGGCGGGCAGTCCCGGCTACTGCCACCAGCGCGTGGCTGCGCTACGGCGTCGTAGGCGCGGATGTTGTGTCGTCGCCCCGATCGTGCTGCACGGGCGGGCCTGGGGCGAGCTGTATGTGGCGCGGCCGGTCGGCGCGGCCGTGTTCGATCGGGGGGACGCCGATTTCGCGACGGTTCTCGCCTCCGTGGTGGCGGCGGGAATCGCGCAGACCGAGCGGCTGGAGGAGGCGCGGCGGCTCGCGTTCACGGACGCGCTCACCGGGCTCGCCAACCGGCGGGCCGTGGACGTGCGGCTCGACGAGGCGGTCGAGCGGCACCGGCGCGACGGGGTCGTGGTCAGCCTCGTGGTGTGCGATCTCAACGGGCTCAAGCGCGTCAACGACACCCGGGGCCACGCGGTCGGTGACCGGCTGCTCGAACGCTTCGGGTCGGTGCTGTCGCTGTGCGGGGCCATGCTGCCGGGCGCGCTCGCCGCGCGGCTCGGCGGGGACGAGTTCTGTCTGCTGGCGGTCGGGCCGCCCGCCGACGAGGTGGTCGACGCGGCGGGTGAACTGTGCCGCCGGGCCGCCGAGTTGGAGTTGGGTGAAGGTGTCGCGTGCGGGGTTGCGTCGACCGAGGATCCGATCGGGGCGGTGCGGTCCGGGCGGCGGTTGTTCCGGCTGGCGGACGCGGCTCAGTACCGTGCGAAGGCGCTGCGCGCGGACCGGCCGGTGGTCGCCGGGCGGGACGGGCCGGATGATCCTGTGGTGCGGCTCGCGGACTCGCCGACCCCGGAGATGCCGGCGGAGCGGCGGCGGTTCCGGGGGCGGCGGGCGTGATGGGCGGGGGCGCGTGCGGTTCGTTGTGGGTCGGCGCCGCGTCGGGGGGTATCCGTCCTCGGAACGGCGCGGAATCGGGTGCTCAAGAATGTGGCGGTGTTGACGCGCCAACCGCTGCGGGCGGACACCCCCCGACACGTCGCCTTGCCGCCGTACGCGGTTGGCGGCCCGCTCGGTGACCCATCTGTAAGGGTCTAAGTGGGCACCCGGTAGTGACACTGTCGCATTCAATGCGTACGCTCCTGAATATGGATATGCACACTGTGGTGGTGGGGACGTCCGGGGTCACCGCGTCCGACGTCCTCGCCGTGGCGCGTGGGGGCGCCCGGATCGAGCTTTCGGCCGAGGCCGTCGCGGCGCTCGCCGCGGCGCGGGAGATCGTGGACGCGCTCGCGGCCAAGCCGGAGCCCGTGTACGGGGTGAGCACCGGGTTCGGGGCGCTGGCGTCCCGGCACATCAGCCCGGAGCTGCGGGCACAGTTGCAGCGCAATATTGTTCGTTCGCATGCCGCCGGGATGGGGCCGCGTGTGGAGCGGGAGGTCGTGCGGGCGCTGATGTTCCTGCGGTTGAAGACCGTCTGCTCGGGGCACACCGGTGTGCGGCCCGGGGTCGCGCAGACCATGGCCGATGTGCTGAACGCCGGGATCACGCCCGTCGTCCACGAGTACGGCTCCCTCGGCTGTTCCGGCGACCTCGCGCCGCTCTCCCACTGCGCGTTGACGCTCATGGGCGAGGGCGACGCCGAGGGGCCGGACGGGGTCGTGAGGCCTGCTGGTGAGCTGCTTGCGGAAGCCGGGATCGCGCCTGTCGAGCTGCGCGAGAAGGAGGGCCTTGCCCTTCTCAATGGCACCGACGGCATGCTCGGCATGCTGGTCATGGCCCTCGCCGACCTCGACATGCTGTACAAGTCCGCCGACGTCACGGCTGCGCTGTCGCTGGAGGCGCTGCTCGGCACCGACAAGGTGCTCGCGCCCGAGCTGCACGCCATCCGCCCCCACCCCGGGCAGGGTGCCAGTGCCGCCAACATGCTTGCCGTGCTTGCCGGTTCGGAGCTGACCGGGCACCACCAGGACGGCGCGCCCCGCGTCCAGGACGCCTACTCGGTGCGGTGTGCTCCGCAGGTCGCCGGTGCCGGGCGGGACACGATCGCGCACGCACGGCTCGTCGCGGAGCGGGAGTTGGCGTCGGCCGTCGACAACCCCGTGGTGCTGCCCGACGGTCGGGTGGAGTCCAACGGCAACTTCCATGGCGCGCCGGTGGCTTACGTCCTCGACTTCCTCGCGATTGCCGCCGCCGACCTCGGCTCGATCGCCGAGCGCCGGACCGACCGGCTGCTCGACAAGAACCGCTCGCACGGACTGCCCCCGTTCCTCGCCGACGACGCCGGTGTCGACTCCGGGCTGATGATCGCCCAGTACACGCAGGCCGCGCTGGTCAGCGAGATGAAGCGGCTGGCCGTACCGGCCTCCGCCGACTCGATCCCGTCCTCCGCGATGCAGGAGGACCACGTCTCCATGGGCTGGTCGGCCGCGCGCAAGCTGCGCACCGCCGTCGGCAACCTCACCCGGATCATCGCGGTGGAGCTGTACGCGGCCACGCGTGCCGTGGAGTTGCGCGAGGGGCTGTCCCCGGCGCCCGCGTCCCGGGCGGTCATCGACGCCGTACGGGCGGCGGGGGTGGAGGGTCCGGGACCGGACCGCTTCCTGTCTCCCGACCTGGCCGCGGCGGAGGCGTTCGTGCGCGACGGGTATGTGGTGGAGGCCGTGGAGAAGGTCACCGGGCCGCTGCTGTAGGGCAGTTGGGGCCCGGTCGTGGCAACGGCCGGGCCCCGTACGTCACTTCAGCTTGGCGGACTGCGCGGTGACCACCGCGGCCGGGACCGTGTAGGCCTTGCCGGCGACCATCGCGCCGAGGTTCATCGTGTAGTACGTCGCGAGGACGTTCCCGTGGCGGACGACCTCGGCGTGCACGACGGAGGACTTGCCGTCCGCTTCGTCCACCTCGCCGTACGCGGCGTACGCCACCGACTCGTCGCCGGTCCCCGAGCCCTTCTCGGCGGTGATCCTGGTGAACTTCTGCTCCTCGCCGCCGGCCTTGGCCGTGAAGCCGCCGGTGCAGCCCGCGACCGCGTCGGACACGGCCTTGACGGCCTTCTGGGCGCCGTCGCCGTCGTACGACGAGAGCGCGACGACCGTGACGTCGACACTCATGGAGTCGGTGAGCGCCTTCTCGATGTCGGCGTCGCTCATGTTCTCCAGGTCGGCGGAGGCGGTGGCCGCGGGCTTCTTGTTCGCGGTGGCCATGCGGTTGGTCTCCGCGGGCGCGTCGGTCGGGGCGAGGCCGCTCATGACGTAGAGAAGGGGCTTGCACTTCGCGTCGGCCTTGATGCCGGCCCTGCCGCCGGGGACCGACTCGGTGACCGCCGCGACCTTGTAGCCGTCGACGTCGCCCTGGGCGAGGATCAGCTTCTTCAACTCGGCGGCGGAGAGCGCCTTCGCGGAGCTGGTGGTGCCGCTGTCCTTGGCGTCGTTCGTGGCGTTGCTCTTGGCGCTGTCCGAACCGCCGTCGGAGCAGCCGGTGATGAGGGCCAGCGACAGTGCGCCCACCGCGACGGTGACGCACAGCCGTATGCCCGATGTTCTCTTCATGAGCGGACTATGAAGCTTAAGTCAAGCAATCGTCAAGCGAGTTAAAACCCGAGGCGCTCCCGTCGTACCGAATACGCCACGAAACCGGCGCCGAGACCGAGGAAAATGGTCCCGCCGATGATGTACGGCGTGGTGTCCGGGCTTCCGGTGTCGGCGAGTTGGGTGTCGTCCGAGTAGGTGGTGACTGCCGTCGAGGTCACCCTTGCCTGCTGGGTGACCTGGGAGGTTGGCGTCGCCGAAGTCTCCACTCTCACCTGGTCGGTCACCGTCGCGTTGGCGGAGGGGACGAACCACAGGGCGCCCAGCAGGGTGCCCGCGGCGGTGGCGGTCAGCATCGTTCGGCGAGCGGTTGACACGGAATATCGATCCCCTTGTGGCGCTGGCGAATTGGCCGTGTGGAGCGATGCTAATGAACTCTGCGGGTCGTGGGAAAGTCGCGGGAGCTGTGGGCCGTACGCTCCCGGCATGACCACTCCAGAGACATCACGTTTTGTACGCCTTCGTGTCGAACTCGTTCTTGAAGTCGAGAACGAGGACGCCGTGACCAAGGCCGCGCTGGCCAAGATCGCCGACGATCCGGAACTGCCCGGTGACGAACGGGTGCACGCCGAGAGCGCTGTGACGGAAGACACCGCCGAGGCGCTCGCCTATCTCGTGGACCCGTTCGACCTGGTCGGTGAGATGCCCGGGGTCGAACTGGCCCAGGCCTCGTGGAGCAGTGAGGAGATCGACTACGACCCGGATTCGCCGGATTGGGACCTCGACGAGGATGATGTCGACGGCGATGAGGAAGCAGACGGGACGGCAGTGGTCGGCTGAGCCGTGCGCGGGAGTACGTGACCCCGGGCGGCAACCGCTGTCCGGGGTTTCGTCGTCTCAACGGTTCCAGGCGTCACAGAGGACGTGGTGTGCCCCACACATAGTGGGTAGGCGGAACGGGACGCACCAGCCGTAGCGTTGGTTTCTTAAGAACTGTTTAACGGGGCGCTCGGGTTTTTGGTGATTCGGCAACGATGGAGAAGCGTGTGATGACGGACAGTAAGCGGCGCAAGGGTCTTGTGGCCGCGTCCGCACTGCTCGGCGGTGTGCTCGTGCTCACGGCGTGTTCCGGCAGCGACGACAAGTCGTCCGGAAGCGATTCGAGCCAGAGCTCACAGTCGAAGGCCGACGAGGCGGCGGCGAAGAAGTCGTCCGCGGCCCAGATCAAGATCACACCGGCGGACGGTTCGGACAACGCCTCCATCAACAACTCGGCAGCGGTGACTGTCAGCAAGGGCACGCTCACGGCCGTGACGATGACGACCGCGGACGGTACGGCCGTCGCGGGCACCATCTCCGCCGACAAGCTCAGCTGGAAGCCCAGCGCCCAGCTGGAGCGCTCGACCACCTACAAGCTCGCGGCCACCGCCAAGGACTCCGCCGGCCTCGCCGCCCACGAGAACGCCTCCTTCACCACGGTCTCCCCGGCCAACAGCTTCATAGGGAACTTCACTCCCGAGGACGGTTCCACGGTCGGCGTCGGCATGCCGGTCTCGATCAACTTCAACAAGGCGATCACCAACAAGGCCGCCGTGCAGAAGGGCGTCACCGTCACCTCCAGCAGCGGCCAGGAGGTCGTCTGCCACTGGTTCAACACCCAGCGCATGGACTGCCGCCCCGAGGACTACTGGAAGGAGAACTCCACCGTCACGCTGAAGCTCGCGCTCGACGGCGTCGAGGGCGCCTCCGGGGTCTACGGCGTGCAGCAGAAGACGGTCACCTTCCACATCGGCCGCAACCAGGTCTCGTACGTCGACGCGAAGACCAAGCAGATGAAGGTCGAGCAGGACGGCAAGGTCGTCAAGACCATCCCGATCTCGGCGGGCTCGCCCGCGAACACCACGTACAACGGCCAGATGGTGATGTCCGAGAAGTTCGTGCAGACCCGGATGAACGGCGCGACGGTCGGCTTCACGGACGACGACGGCAAGGGCGAGTACGACATCAAGGACGTCCCGCACGCCATCCGCCTCACCAGCTCCGGCACGTTCATCCACGGCAACTACTGGGGCTCGCCGTCGGTCTTCGGCAGCGTCAACACCAGCCACGGCTGCGTGGGCCTGCAGGACGTGAAGGGCGCGGGCGACAAGAACATGCCGGCGGCGTGGTTCTACAACAACTCGATCGTGGGTGACGTCGTCGTCATCTCCAACACGGGCGACAAGACGGTGGCACCGGACAACGGCCTCAACGGCTGGAACATGGACTGGGCCCAGTGGAAGGCGGGTTCGGAGGTCTGACCCGACCCGACCTACCAACTCCGCTTCGCTTGAAGGCGGTTGCCCCTGGCTGGGGGTGACCGCCTTTTCGTTGCCTGGCTCAAGTGGTCCACGGCATATGCGAGTTGCCGGTAATATCCGTCATATGACGCGCCCTCGGGTGCGCCTCCCTTGTTCCGGGTCCCGTCCCCTCGGGGCCCGGCCCGAAGCGAGGCGGTTCCGGGTACGAAAAAAGGCCGCCTCCCTGAGAAAAGGGAGGCGCACCCATGGGACGTCATGCCAGACCAAAGCTGACTCTTGTGTGTCGGTTCACCCGGTGGTTGCCGGAATCGTGGGCCAAGCACGTGAGGAGGTGGTGGCTCTGGTGGATCACCAGGTAGCCGGAGGCCCCCAGAAGTACTAGGGGCCTCCGAAGGCTCCTGAGTGAGCCTGAGCCCCTGTCACGGATACCCGCCGTGGCGGGGGCTCGTTCCTCTTCAACGACGACGATACCGGCTACGGCGTCTGCGGCAAGCCCGACTCGGGAACGGGGGTCGTGAGCGCGGTGATGAAGGGGTGCTCGACGCCCTGGCCGTGACGTGGGGCGTGGAGCAGGGTGCCGACCGCGAGACCGTGTGGTGTGTGCTCAGGGGGTGAGGAGAGTCCGAAGGCGCCTGATTTCTTCGACCAGTTGGGGGACTGCCTGCCTGGCCATGGCGATGAACGCCGCGTTCTCGTCCCAGCGTTCGTCGGCGCAGTCCACGTACCGGGGCTGCTGGACCAGCGTCGCCGCGATCAGTTCGCCGTGGTCGAATCCGGGCCACCGCTCGCCCTGTCCGGTGTCCTCGACGGTGCTGACCGCGACCAGGCTCATGGCGTAGTCGTCGTCGAGACTTCTGACGAACCACGGACCCGGCGTGGCGGCCGAGCACAGCTCGTCGATCGCGTCGAGATCGAGTTCCGGGCCAGGTGGGAGGGGGCTTCGCGTCATCCGGGGAATCTATCGGTGCCCCATGTCCCGCGCCTCCGAAAACACCGCGAAACGGGTTGTCCCGGGCCTCCGTTGACAGCCTCGCGGGGGGTCATTCTTTGCCCACGGACAGCCTTCTCATCGTTCTCTTATGTCGGCCTTATGGCATCATCACGCGCTGTACCTAGCTTGCGGCCATGTTCTTCACCTACTTGAGGCGCGAGTTGCGCCGCCGCAGAAAAGCGGCCCTCGTCGTCGCCTCCGGCCTCGCACTGGGCATTGCGCTGGTCATCGTGGTCAACTCCGTGTCCTCCGGCATGGGGAAGGCGCAGGACAAGGTCCTGCAGTCGCTGTACGGACTCGGCACGGACATGACCGTCACCAAGGCGGCCACGGCCAGCGCGAACAGTTCGCAGCAGCCGCGGTTCCAGTTCGACGCCAACAACAACGACGACAGCAAGACGCAGAGCAGTGACCGCGTCATGGTCCAGGGCTTCACGACGCTGGCCTCCACCACCGTCACCAAGGTCGCGGGACAGAAGGGTGTATCCGACGCCGTCGGCGGGCTCAGCCTCAACGTCGTCAAGGTCGACGGCCAGTTCACCCGGGGCCAGTTCCAGCAGAACCAGGGGAGCGGCACCACCGGAGGCGGCGGCAACCGCGGCGGTGCCACCGGCGCGCCGCAGGGCGAAGTCACCGGTGGTGGCGCCAACTTCAACATCAACTCGTACTCGGTCTACGGCACGGACGTCACCAAGCCCGCGCTCGGCCCGCTGACCTCCTCGAAGATCACCAGCGGCCGTACCTTCACCACCGCCGAGGCCAACTCGAAGGTCGTCGTCGCCGACTCGGCGTACGCCAAGACGAAGAAGCTCAAGGTCGGGTCCACGGTCACGATCAAGAGCGTCAAGTACAAGGTCATCGGGATCGCCACCGCGACCAGCGGTGACGCGGCGGCCAACCTGTACATCCCGCTGACGCAGGCGCAGACCCTGAGCGGTGACAAGAACAAGGTCACCACGATCTACGTCAAGGCGACCGACTCCAAGCAGATCTCGGCCGTCAAGAAGACCATCACGAGCAATGTCTCGGGTACGACGGTCACCACCTCCGCCGACCTGGCCGACACCGTCTCCGGGTCCCTGTCCACCGCCTCCTCCCTCGCCACCAACGTCGGCAAGTGGCTGTCGATCGCCGTCCTGATCGCCGCGTTCCTGGTCGCCGGTCTGCTCACCTCCTCGGCGGTCTCCCGCCGGGTGCGCGAGTTCGGCACCCTGAAGGCGCTCGGCTGGAAGTCGGGCCGGGTCACCCGGCAGGTGGTCGGCGAGGCCATCGTCAACGGTCTGGTCGGTGGCGTCCTCGGTATCGCGCTCGGCCTGGCGGGCGCGTACGTCGTGACCGCGATCAGCCCCACCCTGTCCGCCTCCCTCGGCAACTCGGCCGGTGGCGGCGCCCGGGCGGGCGGCAGACCCGGCGGTGGCGGCGGCTTCGGCGGCGGCCGACAGGCCGCGGCCAAGACGCTCGACGTCGCGCTCACCGCGCCCGTCAACGCC
>NZ_JAWOAI010000442.1:0-8531 GCF_033194735.1 Streptomyces sp. W16 | reverse complement strand
CCCGCCAGGGCGTGGGTGCCCAGCGCCGCCGCCAGCCCGGTGCGCCACGCGGTCACCGTCGCCGAGTCCAGCAGGGCGAGCAACTCGCCGTCCACACCGCTGTACAGGCAGATGACACCCCGCAACGCGGGCCGCGCATCGGGGAACTTGGCGTTGACCTTCACGGTGTAGGCCTCGATGCCGGGCAGCAGTCCGGGGATCAGGGCGGTGGCCGTGCCGGGGAACGGCAGGTCGGTGCGCACCCGTTGGCCGGGAATCGCCGTCTCGGCCCCCATGGCGCGGAAGCCGTCGCGCAGCGCGGCGAGACAGGCGGAGGGTTCCAGCAGGTCACCGAGATCGCTGCGGGTCAGAAGACGGGTCATGCGTTCATGATCCGTCGGAGGCGGCGTCGGGGCCCGGGTCTTTCTTCGCCCGGCTGGGCTGCACCCGCTTGGGCTCCCCCGGCATCTTCGGGTACTCGGGCGGGTACGGCAGGTCGCCGAGTCCGTGGTCGTGTTCGTCGCGGCGGGCGAGTTCGAGGAGGGCGTCGAGGGAGTAGCGGTGGTCGTCCATGTCGGCGTGCACGTCGCCGAGTTCGGCGAAACGGGCCGGCATGGTCGCCAGGTCGAAGTCGCGGGGGTGCGCGGCGTTGACCTCGTCCCAGCGCAGGGGGGCCGAGACGGGGGCGTGCGGGCGGGGTCGTACGGAGTAGGCGGAGGCGATGGTGCGGTCGCGGGCGGTCTGGTTGTAGTCGACGAAGATGCGCTCGCCGCGCTCCTCCTTCCACCACTTGATCGTCACCTGGTCGGGCATCCGGCGTTCCAGTTCGCGGCCGACCGCGATGGCGGCGCGGCGGACCTGGGTGAAGGTCCAGTTGGGTTCGATCGGTACGAAGACGTGCAGGCCGCGTCCGCCGGACGTCTTGGGGAAGCCCTTCAGGCCGCCGAACTCGTCGAGTACGGCGCGGAGTTCGTGGGCGGCGCGGACGGCGTCGTCGTAGTCGGTGCCGGGCTGCGGGTCGAGGTCGATGCGGAGTTCGTCGGGGCTGTCGACGTCGTCGCGGCGCACCGGCCAGGGGTGGAAGGTGAGTGTGCCGTACTGGGCGGCCCACAGGACGGCGGCCTGTTCGGTGGGGCACATCTCGTCGGCGCTTCGTCCGCTGGGGAAGGTGATGTGGGCGGTCGGGATCCAGTCGGGCATGTTCTTGGGCGCCCGCTTCTGGAAGAAGTTCTCGCCCTCGACCCCGTCCGGGTAGCGCTCCAGGGTGGTGGGGCGGTCGCGCAGGGCGCGCAGGATGCCGGGGCCGACCGCGATGTAGTAGCGGGCGAGGTCCAGCTTGGTGAAGCCGCGCTCCGGGAAGAAGATCTTGCCCGGGCTGGACAGCCGTACGGTCCGGCCGCCCGCCTCCAGTTCCACCGCTTCGCCCATGCGAGCCACGCTAGGCCCGCCGCCCAGAAATCGCATACCGGGCGACAAGCTACATACGAGAGCAGAATCGGAGTCATGGATCTGCCGGTGATGCCGCCCGTGAAGCCGATGCTCGCCAAGTCGGTGGCGAGGATTCCGCCGGGCATGCACTACGAGGCGAAGTGGGACGGCTTCCGGGCGATCGTGTTCCGCGACGGCGCGGAGGTCGAGTTGGGCAGCCGTACCGGAAAGCCGTTGACCAGGTACTTTCCCGAACTGGTCGAGGCGCTGAAGGCGCGGGTGCCGGAGCGCTGTGTGCTGGACGGCGAGATCGTGATCGCGCGGGAGGGGCGGCTCGACTTCGACGCGCTGACCGAGCGCATCCACCCGGCCGAGTCGCGGGTGCGGACGCTGGCCGAGCGGACACCGGCCTCCTTCGTCGCCTTCGACCTGCTGGCCCTGGCCGACGAATCGCTCCTGGACGTCCCCCTCTCCGACCGCAGGGCGCTCCTCGCCCGGGCGCTGTCGGCCGTGACCGCGCCCGTGCATCTGGCGCCCGCGACCACCGACATCGAGGTGGCGCGGCGGTGGTTCGAGCAGTACGAGGGCGCCGGGCTCGACGGTGTCGTGGCGAAGCCGCTGGACCTGCGCTACCGCCAGGACGAGCGCGCCATGTTCAAGATCAAGCACGAGCGGACGGCAGACGTGGTGGTCGCCGGGTACCGCCTCCACAAGAGCGGCCCCGTCGTGGGCTCGCTCCTGCTCGGCCTCCACGACGACCACGGCGCCCTGCAGCACGTGGGCGTGTCGGCCGCCTTCACCATGAAGCGGCGCGCCGAGCTGATCGACGAGCTGGAGCCGCTGCGCATGGACGACCCCACGGGGCATCCGTGGGCGGCCTGGGCGGAGGAGGCCGCCCATGAGAGCGCCCGGCTGCCGGGTGCGCCGAGCCGCTGGTCGGGCAAGAAGGACCTCTCCTGGGTGCCGCTGCGGCCGGAGCGGGTGGCCGAGGTGGCGTACGACCACATGGAGAACGGCGCGCGCTTCCGGCACACGGCGCGTTTCCGCCGCTGGCGCCCGGACCGGACGCCCGAGAGCTGCACCTACGCACAGCTGGAGGAACCGGTCCGCTACGACCTCGCGGAGATCCTCGCCCCGCCGGACTGACCTCTTCCGGATCTTCCGGTGGGCCGATCGGCCCATTCGACGCGCACAAACACAACCGAGCGGGTATGGCCACCAATGAACTTATAAGAGCACAATCGAAAACACAGACTGGTGGCAACGGTGGGCATGGGACAGAGGGCGCCCCGGCGTCGCGGCGCGAGAAGAGCGGCGCTGCTGGCCGCCACGATGACGGCCTCCCTGGCGGTGGGCTGCACGGCGCATCACGGCGGGACCGTCGACGACGGACGCGGACGGAACCAGTCCCCCACGCAGAGCCCGGCCCAGAGCCCGAGCGCCGACGGCACGGTCGCCCCCGCGGCCGGTCCGGTGCTCGCGGTGAAGATCGACAACGTGCCCGCGGCCCGGCCGCAGACGGGTCTGGACTCGGCGGACATCGTCTACGCCGAGCAGGTCGAGGGCGGACTGAGCCGGCTGATGGCGGTGTTCGCCACCAAGCTGCCCAAGTCCGTCGGGCCGGTGCGCAGCGCCCGCGTGTCCGATCTGGAGTTGCTGCGCCAGTTCGACGACCCGACGCTCGCCTTCTCCGGGGCTCAGCACAAGCTGCTGCCGCTGATCGACAAGGCCCCGCTGCGCTCCGCGTCGCCCGACGAGGTGGCGAGCGCCTACTACCGGGGTGTCGACAAGTCCGCCCCGCACAACCTCTACCTTCACCCGGACAAGCTGCTCTCCGCCGCCCCGGGCGCAGCGGCCCTGACCACCGGCTTCCACTACGGCGCGGCCCCCGCGGGCGGCACGGCCACGGCCTCCCGCACGGTGCGCTATCCGGCGGCCCGCTTCACCTTCACCTGGTCCGGGTCCCGGCACCGCTGGCTGGTCACCGAGGACGGCACGCCCACCGTGACGACCGCCGGCAAGCGGCTGGCCCCGGCGACGGTCGTGATCCAGTACGTGAAGATCCGCAAGTCCGTCTACCACGACGTCCTCGGCAACAACACGCCGTACACCGTGACCGTCGGCTCCGGGAAGGCGGACGTCCTGCGGGACGGCCGTACCTACAGCGTCGACTGGAAGCGGCCGACGGCAACGGACGGAACGGAGTTCACCACCTCCGACGGCACACCCGTGAACTTCGCGAAGGGCCAGGTGTGGGTGGTGTTCGCGAAGGCCTGACAGCGATGGCCCGAGGGTCAGCGGTGGGCGGCGAGGGGCTCCGTGGGGTTGCGGAGTCCCTCGGCCGCGTCCGAGACCCGTTGGATGAGGTCGAGGAAGACGCCCTGTTCCTCGGCGGAGAGGGGGGCCAGGAAGACCTGGTTCATCCGGGCCGTGCGCACGGCGAGCTTGCGGTGGGTGCGCCGGCCGTCGTCGGTGAGGCAGAGCAGGAAACGGCGGCCGTCCTGTGCGTCACGTACCTTGTCCAGGAGCCCTCGGCGGCTCAGCCGGCTGATCACCTCGGCGACGGTCGACCGGTCCAGGCCCACCCGCTCCCCCACGGTGCGCTGGTCGAGCCCCGGTTCGGCGACGAGCGCGTTGAGCACCGCGAACTGCGGCGAGGTGATCTCCTCGGAGACCATCGTGTTCCACAGCAGGTAGTGCGCCTGCTGGAGTCGCCGGGCGAGGTGCCCGGGATGGATCGTGAGGTCCACCGCGCCCATGTGCCCTCCCGAAGTCATATTCGTCTGTGCACTGAACGATACCCAGGGACCCCGGGGCCGAGTCCAGGCCTGTGCACGGAGCCGACCTGGCACTTCTCCCAGGTCTTGACGCGGCGGCCCCGCAGTGGCAGCGTGAAAGAAACTTCACCGAAATGCTCAGTGCCCTGATGAACTGCGGCAGCCTGAACCGCATGGACTGCTCACCGGGCGCTCGGACGGGACGGAGCTTCACGGATGGACAAGGTGGTCGCCACAGCCCTGGAGGCAGTGGCCGATGTGCCGGACGGAGCGACCCTCGCCGTCGGCGGCTTCGGGCTGAGCGGTGTACCGAACGTGCTGATCCAGGCGCTCTACGAGCGCGGGGTCGGCTCCCTGGGCGTGGTCTCCAACAACTGCGGGGCGCTGGAGTCCGGCCTCGCCGTGCTGCTGGCCGCCGGCCGGATCGCCCGGGTGACCGGCTCCTACATCGGCGCCAACAAGGAGTTCGCCCGCCAGTACCTGGCCGGGGAACTGGAGGTGGAGCTGATCCCCCAGGGCACTCTGGCGGAGCGGCTGCGCGCGGGCGGGGCGGGCATCCCCGCCTTCTACACCCCGGCAGGCGTGGGCACCCAGGTCGCCGAGGGCGGACTGCCTTGGCGCTACGACGGCTCGGGCGGGGTCTCGCTCGCCTCCCCGCCCAAGGAGGTGCGGGACTTCGACGGCACCGAGTACGTGCTGGAGCGCGGCATCCGCACCGACTTCGCCCTGGTACGGGCCGCGAAGGGCGACCGGCACGGGAACCTCGTCTTCAACAAGTCCACCCGCAACTTCAACCCCCTCGCCGCCATGGCGGGCAAGGTGACCATCGCCGAGGTCGAGGAACTGGTCGAGCCCGGCGAGATCGAACCGGACGCGGTGCACCTGCCCGGGATCTTCGTGCAGCGGGTGGTGGCCCTCACCCCCGGACAGGCCGCCGACAAGCGGATCGAACAGCGGACGGTGAGCAGCTGATGGCCTGGACACGCGAACAGATGGCGGCCCGCGCGGCGCGCGAACTCGAAGACGGGCAGTACGTCAATCTCGGCATCGGACTGCCGACCCTGATCCCCAACTACCTCCCCCCGGGCGTCGAGGTGATCCTCGAATCCGAGAACGGCATCCTGGGCACCGGCCCGTACCCCACCGAGGACCAGGTCGACCCGGATCTCATCAACGCCGGCAAGGAGACCGTGACGGTCCTGCCCGGCGCCTCCTTCTTCGACTCCGCGCTCTCCTTCGGAATGATCCGAGGAGGACATATTGACGTCGCCGTCCTTGGCGCGATGCAGGTGTCGGCCGGGGGCGACCTCGCGAACTGGGCGATCCCCGGCAAGCTGATCACCGGGATCGGCGGGGCGATGGACCTCGTCCACGGCGCCCGCACGGTCATCGTCGTGATGACCCACGTGGCCAAGGACGGCTCCCCCAAGATCCTCAAGGAGTGCGCACTGCCGCTCACCGGCAAAGCGTGCGTGAACCGGATCATCACCGATCTCGGCGTGATCGACGTGACACCCGAGGGGCTGGTGCTGACCGAGACCGCGCCCGGTGTGGCCGTCGAGGAGATCGTCGCCAGGACCGACGCGAAACTCATCGTCCCGGAGGGACTGCTGTGAACACGGTCTACATCGTCGACGCCGTCCGCACCCCGTTCGGCAAGTACAGCGGAGGTCTGGCCTCGGTCCGCCCGGACGACCTGGCCGCCCACGCCATCCGCGAACTCCTCGCCCGCACCCCGGACTTGGACCCGGCCCGCATCGAGGACGTGTACTTCGGCAACGCCAACGGCGCCGGCGAGGAGAACCGCGACGTGGCCCGCATGGCCACTCTCCTCGCGGGCCTGCCCACCTCCGTACCGGGCGTGACCGTCAACCGGCTGTGCGCCTCCGGCCTTGAGGCGGTCATCCAGGCGGCCCGCGCCATCGCCGTCGGGGACGCCTCCATCGCCGTGGCCGGCGGCGTGGAGTCGATGACCCGGGCGCCGTACGTCCTGCCCAAGTCGGACCGCCCCTTCCCGGCCGGGCACACCGAGCTGTACTCGACCACGCTCGGCTGGCGCATGGTCAACCCGGCCATGAACCCGCAGTGGACCATCCCGCTCGGCGAATCGGCCGAACTCATCGCCGACAAGCACAAGATCAGCCGCGAGCAGCAGGACGAGTTCGCGCTCGCCAGCCACACGAAGGCGGCCGACGCGCAGGCCGCGGGGCTCTTCGACGGCGAGATCGCACCCGTCCCGGTTCCGCAGCGCAAGGGCGACCCGGTCGCCTTCGCCGCCGACGAATGCGTACGGGCGGATGCTTCCCTGGCGGCGATGGCCAGGCTCAAACCGTCGTTCCGCAGCGAGAACGGAACCGTCACCGCGGGCAACGCCTCGCCGCTCAACGACGGTGCCGCCGCCCTGCTGCTGGTCGACGAGGAAGGCCTCAAGGCCACCGGCCGTCAGCCCCTCGCCCGGGTCTCGGCGACCGGCGTGCACGCGCTCGACCCGGACTACTTCGGACTCGCCCCCGTCGAGGCCGTCAACCGCGCACTCGCCAAGGCGGGCAAGGGATTTGACGATCTGTCAGTCCTCGAACTCAACGAGGCCTTCGCCGCCCAGGTGCTCGGATGTGTCGCCGAATGGCCCGAGTTCGACCCGGCGATCCTCAACCCGCAGGGCGGCGCCATCGCCCTCGGTCACCCCCTCGGCGCCTCCGGTGCCCGGCTCGCCGGCACTGTCGCCCACCAACTCGCCCGCAAGGGCTCGGGAGTTGGTGTCGCCACCCTGTGCATCGGCGTGGGCCAGGGCCTCGCCCTCGTCCTCGAACGGTAGGAACCCCATGGCTCTCACCCAGCACGACATCGACCTCGAAATAGCGGCCGAGCACGCGACGTACGAGAAGCGGGTCGCGGACGGCGCCCCGGTCGAGCACCATCCGCGCCGCGACTACGCCCCGTACCGTTCCTCGCTGCTGCGTCACCCGAAACAGCCGCCCGTCACCATCGACGTCTCCAAGGACCCGGAGCTGGTGGAGCTGGCCTCGCCCGCCTTCGGTGAGCGGGACATCACCGAGATCGACAACGACCTGACGCGGCAGCACAACGGGGAGCCGATCGGTGAGCGGATCACCGTCTCCGGACGGCTGCTGGACCGCGACGGGCGGCCGGTCCGCGGGCAGTTGGTGGAGATCTGGCAGGCGAACTCGGCCGGCCGCTACGCGCACCAGCGCGAGCAGCACGACGCCCCCCTCGACCCCAACTTCACCGGTGTCGGGCGCACGTTGACCGACGACGAGGGCAACTACCGCTTCACCACGATCCAGCCGGGCCCCTACCCCTGGCGCAACCACGTCAACGCCTGGCGTCCGGCGCACATCCACTTCTCGATGTTCGGCACGGCGTTCACCCAGCGGCTCGTGACGCAGATGTACTTCCCGAGCGATCCGCTGTTCCCCTACGACCCGATCATCCAGTCGGTGACGGACGACGCGGCCCGGCAGCGCCTCGTCGCGACCTACGACCACAGCCTGTCCGTGCCCGAGTTCTCGATGGGCTACCACTGGGACATCGTGCTGGACGGCCCGCACGCCACCTGGATCGAAGAAGGACGCTGACCCGCAATGACGAAGATCGACACGAGCCGCCCGGAGTCCGTGCTGCCGACCCCGTCGCACACCGTCGGCCCCTTCTACGGCTACGCGCTGCCCTTCCCCGGCGGCGGCGACATCGCGCCGGTCGGGCATCCGGACACGATCACCGTCCAGGGGTACGTCCACGACGGCGAGGGCAGGCCGCTGCCGGACGCCTTCGTGGAGCTGTGGGGTCCGGACCCCGACGGCAATCTGTCCACGACCGACGGCTCGATCCGGCGCGACCCGGCCAGCGGCGGCTATCTCGGCCGCAACGGCGTGGAGTTCACCGGCTGGGGCCGCATCCAGACGGATGCCAACGGTCACTGGTACGCACGGACGCTACGGCCCGGCGCACGCGGCCGGAATGCCCCCTACCTGAGTGCCTGCGTCTTCGCGCGCGGGCTGCTGGTGCACCTCTTCACCCGGATCTATCTGCCGGGCGACGAGGCCGCGCTCGCCGCCGATCCGCTGCTGTCCGGGCTGGACGCGGCGCGGCGCGACACGCTGATCGCGCAGGACGACGGCAAGGGCACCTACCGTTTCGACATCCGCCTTCAGGGCGAAGGCGAGACGGTCTTCCTGGAGTTCCAGTGACTTTTGCCGACCCGTCGGACACCGGCCTGCTCGCTCCCGGGTGGGCCGGCTCCCCCGCCGCGTCCGCGACGAGCGACACCGCCTATCTGCGGGCGCTGCTCGACGCGGAGGCCGCGCTCACCCGCGCCCAGGCCTCGCT
>NZ_JAWOAI010000441.1:0-8614 GCF_033194735.1 Streptomyces sp. W16 | reverse complement strand
GCCCGGCGACGCCGCCACCCTCGCGGACACCGTGCTCCTGGGCCACCTCGAACCGCTGAACGCCGCCCTGGTCGCCCACCACCGCATGTCCGCCGGCCTGCTCCGGGGCAACGCCGCCTCCGCGCTGGCGGGCGCTGCCCGCGAACTCGACCGGTGGGCACGCGCGCGTGACCGTACGGAAGTGGCCACGCACGCGCGTGCCCTCACGGCGGAACTCCTCGCCCACCCCCTCCTCGCCGACACCGGAACCCTCACCGGAACCGCCTTCCGGCGCCGCAGCTGCTGCCTCTACTACCGGGTCCCCGGCGGCGGGGTCTGCGGGGACTGCTGCTTCACACAGCCGCCCGGCTCTTCCGCGAAAGCCGCTTCTGGGTGACCATGAGTGCAATCAGCCGCCGAGAACAAGGGGTTACGGGTGCGAGTGGGACTGCTGACCCGGGAGTACCCGCCGGATGTGTACGGCGGCGCGGGCGTCCATGTGGAGTTCCTGGCCCGGGAGTTGAGGCCCCTGGTCGACCTGGACGTGCACTGCTGGGGCGAGGGCCGCACGGAGGGCGTCGTACGCCACCGCTCCTGGCCGACCCTGGACGGCGCCAACGACGCCCTGCGCACCTTCTCCGTGGACCTCTCCATGGCCGCCGCCCTCGAAGGCCGCGAACTCGTCCACTCCCACACCTGGTACGCCAACCTCGCCGGCCACTTCGCCAAGCTCCTCTACGGCGTCCCGCACGTGATGACCGCCCACTCCCTGGAGCCGCTGCGCCCCTGGAAGGCCGAGCAGCTCGGCGGCGGATACGCCCTCTCCAGCTGGGCCGAGCGCACCGCGATCGAGGCCGCGGACGCCGTGGTCGCCGTATCGGGAGCCATGCGCGAGGACATCCTCGCCTGCTACCCGTCGCTGGACCCCGCCACGGTGCGGGTCATCCACAACGGCATCGACACCACGCTCTACCGGCCCGACCACGGCACCGACGTCCTTACCCGGCTGGGCATCGACCCCGACCGCCCCTACGTCCTGTTCGTCGGCCGCATCACCCGCCAGAAGGGCGTGCCCCATCTGCTGCGCGCGGTGCGTGACCTCGACCCGGCCGCACAGGTCGTGCTGTGCGCGGGCGCGCCCGACACCCCGGAGATCGACCGGGAGTTCCGCGAGCTCTTCGAGGAGCTGAGCCGGGTCCGCGAGGGCGTGCACTGGATCCCCCAGATGCTGCCCCGCCCGGAGGTCATCCAGCTCCTCACCCACGCCACCGTCTTCGCCTGTCCCTCGGTGTACGAGCCCCTGGGGATCGTCAACCTGGAGGCGATGGCCTGCGGTACGGCCGTGGTCGCCTCCCGGGTCGGGGGCATCCCCGAGGTGGTGGCGGACGGCGAGACCGGCCTGCTGGTGTCCATCGAGGAAAACTTCGAGGAGAACCTGGCGTCGGCCCTCGACTCGGTGCTCGCCGACCCCGAGACTGCGAAGCGCATGGGCGAGGCGGGGCGGAAGCGCGCGGTGGGCGAGTTCGGCTGGGACGCCGTGGCGCTGCGCACCGCGCGGCTCTACGAGGAGATCCTCAAACAGGCTTAGTGTGCGCTGCTCAGGGGCAGGCTGGGGTCAACCAGGGTGAGGGGAGCGGCCATGCGTCGTGGCGGACCTTCGGTGCTCGGGATCGTACTGGCGGGCGGTGAGGGCAAGCGGCTGATGCCCTTGACCGCCGACCGGGCCAAACCCGCGGTCACCTTCGGCGGTACGTACCGCCTAGTGGACTTCGTGCTGTCCAATCTCGTGAACGCGGACATCCTGCGCATCTGCGTCCTCACGCAGTACAAGTCGCATTCGCTGGACCGCCACATCACCACGACCTGGCGGATGTCCAGCCTGCTGGGCAACTATGTGACCCCGGTGCCGGCCCAGCAGCGGCTGGGGCCGCGCTGGTATCTCGGCAGCGCGGACGCGATCCTGCAGTCGCTGAACCTGATCTACGACGAGCGCCCCGAGTACGTCGCGGTCTTCGGCGCCGACCACGTCTACCGCATGGACCCCCGGCAGATGCTCGCCCAGCACATCGACAGCGGCGCGGGCGTCACTGTGGCCGGAATCCGCGTCCCGCGCGCGGAGTCCTCGCAGTTCGGCGTGATCACCCCGGGCTCGGACGGCCAGACGGTCGAGCGCTTCCTGGAGAAGCCCGCCGACCCGCCGGGTCTGGTCGACGACCCGGAGTGCGTCTACGCCTCGATGGGCAACTACATCTTCACCACCAAGACGCTGATAGAGGCCCTCCAGCGGGACGCGGAGGACATCGGTTCGGTGCACGACATGGGCGGCTCGATCCTGCCCGCGCTCACCGACCGGGGCGAGGCCGCGCTGTACGACTTCAGCGCCAACCACGTCCCCGGCGAGACCACCCGCGACCAGGGCTACTGGCGTGACGTCGGCACCCTGGACGCGTACTACGACGCACACATGGACCTCATCGCCGAGCGCCCCGCCTTCAACCTCTACAACCGCAACTGGCCCATCTACACCCACTCCGGCCAGCTCTCCCCGGCCCGCTTCAACGCCGGCGGCATGGCCAGCGAGTCGATCATCAGCTCCGGGTGCCTCATCCGCGGCCAGGTCACGCGCTCGGTGCTCTCCCCGGGCGTGGTGGTCGACCCGGGAGCGGTCGTCCAGGGCTCGATCCTGCACGACAACGTCCACATCGGGCGGGGCGCGGTGGTCCGGGGCGCCGTGCTGGACAAGAACGTCGAGGTGCCGCCGGGCGCGACGATCGGCGTCAACCCGGAGCGCGACTCCGACCTGTACACGGTCTCCAAGGGCGGCGTCATCGCCCTGGGGAAGGGCCAACTGGTCACGTAGTACCGAAGCAGGCCCCGGTGCGTTTCGACCGCACCGGGGCTTTGCCGCGCCTTGGCGCAGGCTTGTCATGTCCCTGGACGGAATGCGGAATCCGTGTTGTCATGCCAACTGCTGCCCATGACAACGTTGTTATGGAGGTTCCGTGCGCATCAGACGTCTCAGAGAACGACTCGCGTTACTGCTCGCGCTGGCACTCGGCATCGCCGCACTGGCCGCCGTCCCCACCGCGAGCGCCGCCGCCGACGACCCCGTCGAGATCCACGGCCTGAAGGGCGAGTACTACACCCAGTCCGCCCCCGGCGCCTTCGACTTCGCCGACCTCAAGGCCACCGGCGTCGACCCGAACCTCGACTTCGACAACCTCGAACCCCGGCTCGCCTTCACCACCGGACAGTCCGACGACGTCAGCGTCCGCTGGACCGGCAAGATCGTGCCGACGAGGTCCGGCCCCCACACCTTCTCGATCATCGGAGACAACGGCTTCCGCCTCTGGATCGACGGACAGCTCGCCATCGACCACTGGGTCGACGACTGGGACCACGAACAGACCGCCGCACCCATCGACTTGACCGCCGGCACGGCCTACGACATCAAGGTCGAGTACTTCGAGCACTACGGCGGCTCCAACCTCCACCTCCGCTGGACCGAACCCGGCGGCACCAAGGTCCCCGTCCCGCGGTCGGCCTTCCGCCTCCCCGACGGCTACGACTACGACGGCGCCCTCGCCACCACGGTCACCAGCACCGGCCGCACCCTGGAACTCGACTTCGCCCAGCCCCTCGCCGCACCCCCGGCCGACCTCACC
The DNA here is from genome assembly GCF_033194735.1 of Streptomyces sp. W16. Lineage (NCBI taxonomy): Bacteria > Bacillati > Actinomycetota > Actinomycetes > Kitasatosporales > Streptomycetaceae > Streptomyces > Streptomyces sp. W16. The sequence goes on along the minus strand of NZ_JAWOAI010000441.1, from coordinate 4,970 downwards.
GACCACCTCGAAGCGGTGATCGGCGGCGCCAAGTGGCCCTTGGGGACGGCTCAGTTGGACCCGGCGGACCCGCGAACCCTGATCGTCCCCCTCACCGAACCCGTCGTGGGCAACAAGACGGGCACCGCATCCGGCACCGCCGACATCCGCTACGACGGCGACGGCGGCCTCACCGCGGCCGATGGCAACGTTATCAACGCGTTCTGGAGCACCGGCCCCAACCACTCCACCCACGAACTGCGCACCCAGTGGGCCGACCAGGTGGGCCCGCACAACGCGCTCCCCGAGTACCCGCGCCCCCAGCTCACCCGCACCGACTGGCGCAACCTCAACGGCAGTTGGCAGTTCGCGGCGGCCACAGCGGGCGAGTCCCCGCCCATCGGCCGGACGCTCGCCGAGCACATCCTCGTCCCGTACCCCGTCGAGTCCCAGCTCTCCGGCCTCGAACGGCACGAGGACCGCATGTGGTACCGGCGCACCTTCACCGTCCCCGCCGACTGGAAGATCGGCTCGGGCAAGCGGCTGATGCTCAACTTCGGTGCCGTCGACTGGCGGGCCGAGGTCTACGTCAACGGCACGAAGGTCACCGAACACCAGGGCGGCTACGACAAGTTCGGCGCCGACGTCACCGACGCACTGAAGCCCGGCCGCACCCAGGAACTGATCGTCGGCGTCTACGACCCCACCGACGCGGCGAGCGGCGAGAACCCCCCGATCGGCAAGCAGCGCCTCGACCCGAGCGGCATCTGGTACACCCCCACCTCGGGCATCTGGCAGACGGTCTGGATGGAACCGGTCGCCCCCGACCACGTCGACTCCCTCAAGCTCACCCCGGACGTCGCCAAGAGCCAACTCGCCGTCGAAGCGCAGGGAGTTCGGGACGGCGTACCGATCACGGCGACGGCGTACGACGGAAAACGGGAGGTCGCGACAGCACACGGCCGCACCGGCGGCCCACTGACCCTCACCATCACGAACCCCCAACTCTGGTCACCCGACAACCCGTTCCTCTACGACCTGAAGGTCACCGTCGGCAAGGACCGCGTCGGCAGCTACTTCGGCATGCGCTCGATGGCCGTCGAGAAGGTCAACGGCGTCCCGCGCACGGTCCTCAACGGCAAGCCCATCTTCATGATGGCCACCCTCGACCAGGGCTTCTGGCCCGACGGCCTCTACACCGCGCCGACCGACGAGGCACTCGCCCATGACCTCAAGGTCCACAAGGAGTTGGGCTTCAACGCCGTGCGCAAGCACATCAAGGTGGAGCCCGACCGCTGGTTCTACTGGGCCGACCGGCTCGGCCTCATGGTGTGGCAGGACATGCCCGCGATGACCGCCGGGGTGAACCCGTCGCCCGCCGCCCGCGCCGAGTACGAGCGCGAGCTGAAGCAGATGATCGACCAGCACATCAGCAGCCCGTCGATCGTCATGTGGGTGACGTTCAACGAGGGTTGGGGCCAGTACGACGAGGCCCGCATCGCCGATCAGGCGAAGGCCTGGGACCCGACTCGGCTCGTCAACAGCATGTCCGGCATCAACCTCGGCGTGGACGGCGGTACCGGCGACATCATCGACGAACACGGCTATCCCAGCCCCGCCCTGCCACCCCACCCGGACGGTCAACGCGCCCTGGTCAGCGGCGAGTACGGCGGTCTCGGGCTCGCGGTGCCGGGACACGCCTGGTCGGTCCAGCAGTCGTACGTCGACGTCGACCCGGCCGCCTACACCGACGACTACCTCGCCAAGCTCGCCGAGGTGCACGCCCTGACCTGTCAGGGGAGCAACGGCGCGGTCTACACCCAGATATCCGACGTCGAGGGCGAGTTGAACGGGCTCATGACGTACGACCGGCGGGTGCTGAAGCCCGACGCGCAGCGGGTGAAGGCCGCTCAACAGGCCCTGATCCGTGACGCCTCGCAGGCGGCCCCCGCAGGGTGCCCCACCACCTGAACTCCCTTGGAGGACCCATGAGATGGACCAGGCGCCTGCGCCTGTGCGTGGCGGGGGCGGTGGCGGCGTCCGCGCTGTTCGCCGTCCCCGCCACGGCCGAAGCCTCTGCCGACGGTCGGCTCACCGACCTGGTCAACCCGTTCATCGGTACCGAGAACGACGGCAACACCTACCCCGGCGCCGCCGTGCCCTTCGGCATGGTGCAGTTCTCGCCGGACACCGGCCACAACACCGGATACGACTACTCCCAGAACCACATCCGCGGCTTCTCCCTCGTGCACCTCTCCGGCGTCGGCTGCGGACTCGGCGGCGACCTGCCCGTACTGCCCACGACCGGCGACGTGACGCAGACTGACTACGCCCAGTACGCGGCCGAGTTCGGCCACGACGACGAGCACGCGAGCCCCGGCTACTACCAAGTCGGCCTGAAAACAGGCATCGAGGCCGAACTGACGGCGACCGCGCGCACCGGCGTCCAGCGCTACACCTTCCCGGCCACCGACAAGGCCAACGTCCTGCTCAACGCGGCCCAGTCGCTGCACTCCGGGGTCTCCTCGAAGGTCGACGTCCTCGACAACCGCACCGTGCGCACCACCATCACCGGCCGCGGTTTCTGCCAGGACACCAAGCCCTACACCGTCTACACGATCACCCGTTTCGACCGGCCGTTCACCACCTACGGCACCTGGAACGGCTCGACGGTGACGGCCGGTTCGAGGAGCGGGAGCGGTGGCGCGTACGTCCGCTTCGACACGAGCAAGGACCGTACGGTCGAGGCGACCACGGCCCTCTCGTACGTCGACGCGCACGGCGCGGCCGTCAACCTCCGCGCGGAGGGCGGGAGTTCCTTCGACGCCGTACGCCACCGGGCCCAACGGGCCTGGGAGGACCGGCTCGACGACGTCCGCACACAGGGCGGTTCCGATGCTCTGCGCCGGACTTTCTATTCGTCCCTGTACCGGTCCTTCCTCGCACCGAACATCGGCAGCGACGCCGACGGCCGCTACACCGGCTGGGACCAACAGATCCACCGCGCAAGGGACTTCACGTATTACCAGAACTGGTCCCTGTGGGACACCTACCGCACCCAGTCCCAGCTCCTCGCCCTCCTCGCACCCCGCGAGGCACGCGACATGGCGATCTCGGTGATCAAGATCGACGAGGAGAGCGGCTGGCTGCCCAAGTGGGGCTACGGCACGGTCGAGACGAACATCATGACCGGCGACCCGGTCACACCGTTCCTGACCAACGCCTATCAGCAGGGGCTGCTCAAGGGGTACGAGGAGCGCGCCTACCGGGCGTTGCAGCAGAACGCCGACGGCGTGCCGCCCACCGACTCGGCGGCGGTCGGGCGGGAAGCCAACAAGGAGTACATCGCCGAAGGCTTCGCGCCGTACATCAAGGACCGCCCGCACGCGAAGCCGGGCGATTCCGATTACGACCACGGGGCCTCGGCCACCCTGGAGTACGCCCTCTCGGACGCGATGCTCGCGCAGATGGCCCGCGATCTGGGGCACGGCGCCGACGCCGCGCGTTATGCCGCCCGCGCCCAGAGCTACCGGAACATCTTCGACCCTTCGACCGGCTTCTTCCGCGCCCGCGGCGCCTCCGGCGCCTTCGTCGGTCCTGCCGACCCGGCCCAGAGCGAGGGCTTCCACGAGGGCACGTCGTGGCAGTACCAGTGGCTGGTGCCGCAGGACCTGCCCGGGATGGTCGACCTCATCGGAGGTCAGCAGGCGGCCAACGCCCGGCTCGACTCCTTCTTCGCCTACGACCAGTTGCTCGCCGACCCGGCGAAGACGGCCCGCGAAGTGTGGGTCAACGGGCCGTACGACTACTACAACGCGGACAAGTACAACCCGCAGAACGAGCCCGACCTGATCGCCCCCTACACCTACCTGTCGACCGGACAGCCGTGGAAGACGACCGACGTCGTCCATGCCGCGCTGACCCTGTTCACGGACGGTCCGACCGGCATGACCGGCAACGACGACCTCGGCACGATGTCCGCGTGGAACGTGCTGTCGTCGATCGGGATCTTCCCGGTCCAGCCCGGCTACGACACCTGGGGCCTGTCCACGCCCGTCTTCGACCGGGTCGACCTGACCCTGGACCGCCGCTACTACCCGCACGGCGCCCTGACCATCAAGGCGCCCGGCACCTCCGCCGGCGACCGCTACATCCAGGCGGCCCGGACGGACGGGACGTCGTACGACCGCACCTATCTGACGACCGGGCTGCTGAGGTCCGTACGGTCGCTGGACTTCACGGTCGGCCCGCACCCGTCGGAGTGGGGTACGTCACCCCAGGCGGGACCACCGGCACTGAAGTGATCTCAGGCGCCTCATGAGTCCCACCCCTCTCAGAGGGGTGGGACCGGGGCTGGATGTAATCTGCTGTTAACTGAGCGTAGCTTGATCGTACTTGACCGTAATCGCTTGTCGGCGCTTCACTGCTTGCTCACCCCTAGTCGACGCGAGGCAAGCCTTTGACTTCCGACCTGCTCGCTCCTCTCGACCTGGCGTTCTGGAACATCGAGTCCGACCGGAACCCGATGCACCTGGGCGCACTCGGCGTCTTCTCGGCACACTCGCCGACCGCGGGAGCCCACGCCGCCGACCTCCTCGCCGCCCGTGCCGCCGCCGTCCCCGGGCTGCGGATGCGCATCCGGGACGTGTGGCAGCCGCTGTCCCTGTCCTTCGGCAGCGCCACCCGCGAGGCCGACCCCGACTTCGACCCGCTCCACCACGTCCGGCTGCACGCCCCGACCGCCGACTTCCAGGAGGTCGCGGGCCGGCTCATGGAACGCCCCCTGGAGCGCGGCCGGCCCCCGTGGGAAGCGCATGTGCTGCCCGGCGAGGACGGTGCCTCCTTCGCCGTGCTGTTCAAGTTCCACCACGCCCTGGCCGACGGACTGCGGGCACTGACCCTCGCCGCCGCCATCCTCGACCCGATGGACATGCCCGAGCGGCGACCCCGCCCCGAGGCACCCGCGCGCGGCCTAGATCGGAAGAGCGTCG
>NZ_JAWOAI010000440.1:0-8634 GCF_033194735.1 Streptomyces sp. W16 | reverse complement strand
CCGCGGGGTGGCGCAGAGCGCGCAGCGCGTCCCGTACGGCCGCGTCGAACTCCGGCCGCGACAGCACGACGAGTTCGTTCGGCTCCGCCGGCGGTGGCGCCGTACCTGCGGCGTCGGCCGGTGCCGGCTCGGTGCGGACGGTGCCGGACAGTACGACGTCCGTCTTCGCCGCCAGCCAGGGAACCACGGGCTGGGCACGCCAGTCATGGGCGAAGAGACGGTAGGAGTGGTCGCCCACCACCGGATCGGCGTCCGTCGGGAGCATGTCGAAATGGCCCAGGTGCCCGTCCCAGAAGCCGTCGTCGCGCATCACGACGAAGGACCAGGCGAGCCGGTCGGCGCGGAAGATCTCGCCCATCGCCCGCCACTGGGTCAGGGTCGTGGCCGGCCCGGGCCGCTGGTAGTGCCGGGGGTGGACGGTGAACCGGGCCACGGCCAGGTGTTCCCCGGCGCGCAGGGGTTCGTTGGCGCGGGCGTGGGCCCAGGCCGCGGCCACCACGGGGTCGGCGTCCTCGCCCTCCAGCCCGGTCAGCCGCAGCCAGGCGGAGCAGGCCACGATGACACCGGTCTGCGCGGAGCGGTACACCCGGAACGCGGAGCGCTGCCGGTCGAGCCAGTACCGGGCCGTCCCGGCCGACTCGGGTCCCTCCGCCTCCTCGATCAGCTCCAGCACCCGGGCCTCGTCGGCGGCGGCGCAGGGCTGGTCGTAGACAAGACCGGCGTTCTGCCAGTCGTGGAAGCGGGCCATGCTGCCGCCGATGCGGTACATGAACAGCAGGGCTCCGGTCGCCGGGAGGAGCTGCGAGGCCGGGGCGGCGCGCAGCTGCTCGAACAGGTACTGGTGCATCCGCTTGTGCAGGGCGTTGAAGCCGTCGGGGTCACGCCAGCGCAGGTCGGCCACCAGCGTCTCGCGCACCACGTCGTGCGGGAACAGCCCGGACGCCGTGGACTCCACGTACGGCTGCGCCCGCAGCCAGGCGAACAGTTCCGGGGCCCGCTCGCCCAGCAGGGCACGCAGCAGCGCCTCCGAGGTGACGTAGGCGTGTGCGCAGATCTCCAGCGCGGTCCGGTGCTCCACGCTGGGCAGATCCCCCACCAGCCGTGGCACCAGGGTGGCGATGACGTCATGGTCCAGCAGCCGTCCGGGCGCCGGTCCGGGCGTCTGCCGGCAGTCCTGGACGGCCACCGCGGCGGCCAGCGCGAGGGCGAGCGGGTTGCCGCCGGTGAAGGACAACAGGGTGCGGTGCGCGTCGTCCGCCACGCCCCGTGAACGCAGGAACGCCTGCGCGTCCTCGGGAGTGAGGTTGCGCAGCGGCATGACCCACAGGACGTCGGCCCAGCCCGGGTCGGAGATCCAGGCCGGGTCGGGTGCCTGCCGTCCGGCGACCACCGCGACCGCACCGAGCGGCAGTCGTGGGAGGAACTGCTCCCAGAGCCAGCCCTCCAGCCCCTGGCAGAGCTCGAAGGTGTCGACCAGCAGCACCGCCCCGGGCTCACCGACCGCCTTGGCCGCGGCCTCCGTGAAACCCTCCGGCGTGGGGGACACCGTACGGCCGTCGACCTCGACGACCAGCCGTCCCGCTCCGCGCGCCTCCTGTGCGAACCGCCGCAGCAGCGCGGACTTGCCGATGCCGCCGGGCCCGTGCAGATAGAGGACCGGAGCGGCGTCGGGGGCACCCGCCAACGAGGAGCGGAACAGGGCCTGTTCGGCCGACCGGCCCACGAACGCCCGGTCCCGGGCCGCGATGAGCCGGCCACCCAGCGAGCCGCCGTCTGCCGTGGACATGGGTTCCGTTCCTTCCGTGATGCCGTCGGGTGCTGTCCGTTATACGTGTCTGTCGTACGTGTCTGTCGTACGTGTCTGTCGTACGTGCAGCCCGGGAGGAAACCCGGGCCGCACCGTCTGTGGTCAGCCGCCTCGCACGGCGGTGAACAGTGCGCGGCGGGTAGGGCCGGGTTCGGCGTAGCGGGGAGTGCCCGCCGCGAGCGCGACCACCTTCTCCACCAGCCCGGTCTTGATCAGAGCCTCCTCCGGAGTGGCCAGGAGGCAGGCCACTTCGGCGAGCCCGCGGAGCACGTCGGGATCCAGCCAGCGGACGGCCTCGACAGCGACCTGCAGATTCCAGGCCTCGTCCGCCGACGTGTACGTCCCGCCCAGGATCTCGGCGTCGATCTCGGCCAGCCGGTGCCGGTCCCAGTGCGCGAAGTTGTCCCGGACCGGCGCCAGGAAGGTCTCGGTGACCCGGTCGAACCTCACGGCGAGGTCCACGGGATCGTCGACGCCCACCGCGCGCACGGCGTCGCGCAGCAGCGCGGCGTGCCTGAATCCCATGGTCATCCCGGTGCCGAACTGCGGATTGGCGGTGGCCCAGGCGTCGCCGACCGAGACGATCCCGGTGACCAGGGGCCGGTCGTCGACCACCGGGCGGAGGCGCCGGCTCTCGGTTCCGCCCATCGCCAGTACGTCCGTGAGCGGCTCCGCCTCGCCCAGGGGCGCGAACCACGGGTACAGCTTCAGCGCCCGCTGCCAGGCGTCGGTGTCCGTCAGAGCGCGCAGTTCCTGGTCGCGCCCGGAGGTCACCAGTGTCACCGACCACGTGCCGTTGTCACCCGGGGCGGAGAGGACGCTGACGCTGTCGTGGTGGCACAGCGGCCATGGTGCCTGCGGTCCCGGTGCGCCGTCGGCGGAGCGGAAGAACCTGGTGTAGTAGCGGAATCCGGTCTCGGCGCGCTCCTCCTCGGGGGCCGCGCCGATCCGGGCGAGCAGTTCGGCGACCGGCGAGTTGCGGCCGCCCGCGTCGACCACGAGATCCGCGGTCAGGGACTCGCCGTCCTGCGTGAGCACGCCGGTCACCCGCGGGGTTCCCGCGATCCTGGCCTCACCGGTGAGCAGCCCGGTCACCCGCACCCCGCGTCGCACGGTGATTCCGGGTGTCTGTTCCGCCTCCGCCAGCAGGGCCGCCTCCAGGACCGGGCGCCGGACCGCCACGGTCTCGTACCGGTCGTCCTCCGGACGCCGGCCGCCGAGGCCCGCCAGGCCCCAGGTGCCGGCGATCATGTTGTGACCCGGGCGCCCGCCCAGGGCGAGCAGCCGGTCCACCGCGCCCGGAAGCTCGTTCCGCAGCAGGCGCAGTCCACCCGGCAGCAGACAGTGGGTCTGCCGGAACTGGTTGACCCCGGGCCGCCGCCAGCCCTGCCAGACCGCCTCCGCCTCGCTCTCCGGCGGCACGGGGTCACGGTCGACCACCGTGACCTTCGCACCCTCCGCGGCGAGCAGCATCGCGGTCACCAGGCCTGTCGGGCCCGCGCCCACCACCAACGTACGCATCGTCGTTCCTCCTTCTCGATCAAGACAAGGCGTCCAGATTCGGTAGCGGAACTGCTCACTTCCCAGACCGATTGCCTGATCAGAACCGGCGGGCGAGCGGGGAAGGCGGCAAGGCCCTGGCCGTGGCTCAGCCGAAGAGTGCCTGGTCGATGCTGGTCTGCCAGTAGCCGACGGTGGCGGCGCTGTTGAAGTGGACCCCGTTGTGCGGCAGCTTCAGGGTCTTCTCCGGGCCGGCCGAGCCGTTCATCGCCCGGTTGGCGAAGAGCACGCCGAGCGTCTTGGCCGTGTAGCCGCCCTCGCCGTCGGGCGTGTACGTGGCGATCCCCGCGTAGGCGGACTTGCCGGGCGCGAGGGTGACCACCGACTGCGGAACGGAGTCCTCGTCCCAGGCCAGCGGGGCCTGGGCATCGGCGCCGGCCCTCAGGTACGGGGCGCCGTAGGCGTAGCACGGCTTGGTGCCGGTGTTGGTGGCCTTCAGCAGCAGGTGGTTGATCGGCCGGGTCACCGGGCTGACGGTCACCTTGGTGTGGGCCGTGGTGCACGCGGTGATCGCCGCGGCCTTCTTGGGAGCGGCGTCGGCCGACTGGGTCGCCGCCTGCACACCGGCCGCCGTGAGTACGGCGACGAGCACGGACGGGACGAGGGCACGGGCGGTGAGGCGGTTGGAGATACGCATGATCGGACTGCCTTTTCTGTGGTTGCCGGTTCCGTGGTTGCCGGTGAATGCCGGTTCCGTGGATGCCGGAGTACGGCGAGTGCTGCCTGGTCGGACGGCCCAAGACTGTGGGCGCGGTCGTCCCGGCTGCGAGGCCGACGGCCGATTACGGGACGCTGGAACACCGGAATGCCGCCTGACCTGCGTATTCACCCGAAGCCTGGAATGCCGACTGGAATACCGGGTGAAGCACCGGCCCGAGCAGGGGCCGCGTGAGGCCCGTGCAGACCTGGGCAAGAGCCGGGTGAGCGCCGTGCAGACCCGGGCAAGGCCCGTGTCCGCATGCGCCGGATGCGGTCAAGTGGGCGGCGAATGGTCTGGGAAGTGAGCAGTCGGCGCGGCGATGCTCGGCCCCCTGATCACGTCGAAAGGCCGATGCATGCACGTCGTCGCGGTGTGCGGGGTGCGCTCCGAGGGCGCGGTACTCGCCCCGCTGCCGACCGCCGAGGGGCACCGCGTGCCCCTGCTCGCCCCGCGCCCGAACCTGCCGCGCCGGACAGGCGAGCCCGTCGGCGCCCCACACTCCCGGGAGGACCGGCCCGGCGTCGGCCTCCGCCTGTACGGGGTCGTCCCGGACAGGACGAACATCTGGCGGTTCACCTGCGCGATCGACGCCGAGCTCGTCGAACGTCACCACGCGGCGCCGCACGATGCCATCCGCGAGACCGCCTCACCACAGCGGATCACCGCCGGCTCGGACCGGTCGACCGAGACCACCCCGACGCCGGAAGCCGGACGCGGCCCGTCCCGCGAAGCATTCCTCGAAGCGTTCCTCGGAGCCTTGACGCACTTGCGCGAGGCCGTCTGAGACGGGCCGCACGCCCACGCCCCCCACCCACCGCTCGACAGCCGACAAGGTGCCCCACCCCATGAAACCCACCGCCGACTCCCCGACGACGCGGCCCAAACCCTCCGCCTGCCCGGACAAGGAGGACTTCGTCCGCGACGTCTATCACCACCATGGCGCCACCCTGCTGCGCTACGCCGCCAGCCTGCTCGACGGCGACTGGCACACGGCCGAGGACGTCCTTCAGGAAGCCACCCTGCGTACCTGGACCCACTACGACAACATCGTCGGCCGACCCTCCGAAGTGCGCCCCTGGCTCTTCACGGTCGTACGCAACCTCGTCATCGACCGCCACCGGGCATGGTGCATCCGCCCCCGGGAGACCCACAGCATCGACGACCTCAACCTGCCCGTGCAGGACGCCGCCGACCGCATCCTCGACACCCAGTTGGTCCTGGACGCACTGCCCCAACTCACCGCCCAGCAACGGCAGATCCTCGCCCTGACCTACTACCGAGGCTGTCCCGTCGCGGAGATCGCCGAGCTGCTCGACATCCCCCCGGGCACCGTCAAGTCCCGCACGCACTACGCCCTGCGCGCCCTCAGGACCGCCCTGGCAGGCCGGTTCGCCGCCACTGATCCGCTGATCCGCTGATCCGCTGTCGTGCCCGGCCGTGCGCTCAGCGCACCCAACCCTCCCGATACGCCGTCCAGTCCGCCTCCGTCGCCGCGAAGTCCACGTACAGGGCGACGCCGAAGTTCGCGCGGTCCGCGTCCGTGCGGGACAGGCCCAGGCGTACGCCCCGGACGGCGGCGGGGACGGTCTCGGCGGAGCCGCGGTGGCCGAACCGGTTCTCGTGGAAGAAGGGCAGCCCCATGAGGAGGTCGGTGGAGTCCGGGGTGACCTCCAGGGCGAGCGAGGTCTGCTGGGCGACGTAGCCGCCGTAGAGGCTCTGCAGGGGCTGCATCGTGTCGTACGACATGACGGCGATCTGGTCGACGCGGCGGGCGACCTGGCCGAAGTACGCCTGCGACCACCACTTGGGGTGGTTGGTGAGGGTGCCCCAGATGGAGTGGAAGGCGGGGAGCGGGTCGATCTGGTGGGCGGCGACGGAGAGTTGGGCGTGGTGGGACTCGGTGACGTCGTGCAGCCTGTCGAGCAGATCGAGGTAGTCGTCGTCGCCGGAGTGGAGGGGTTCCAGGTCGAAGTGGGCGCCCTCGAAGCCGGCGGCGAGGATCTGGCGGGTGGAGGCGACGATCGCTGTGCGGGTCGCCGCGCGTTGCAGGCGCAGCCCGTCGGGGCTCTCGGTGGCGAGCTTGTCCCCCAGCCAGGCCTGGACACGGACGCCGGGAAGCGCACGGTGGACCGACTCGATCAGCCAGGTAGCCCTGGGGTAGTCCGACTCAGGGAGGGTGCCGTCATGCTCCAGGGGCCCCGAATGGACGTACAGGTCACGGATACCGGTGCCCTTCAGACGGCGGGCCAGCGCGGCGACATCCGCGTCGGTCTTCCGCCCGTCCACCCAGGCATGGCCCAGCCAGATCGCGTCCTGGTTCCTGGTGTGCGTGCCGTCGACGGGGTCACCGGTGTAGTTCACACGCAGGGCGACCTCGGCGGCGAGGGCAGGAAGGACCAGAAGAAGGACAAGCACGAGGGCGGTACGCCGGGTCCACCGAACCCACTTTCTTGGACGTACGGCGCTCTTGGCGGGGTCGGGGGTTTCGGCACCGTTGGCGGGGTCGGAGGTCTTGGCGGGGTTGGGAGCCTCAACGGCCTCTGAGGGCTCCGCGGGCTCGACGACCAAGGCGGGCACGGCGGGCTCCGCGGCTTCCGCAGCCTCGACGGCCAAGGAGGTCTCGGCAACCTCGGCGACCTCTGAGGTTGCCGTGAGCTCGACGGCTTCGGTGGCTTCGACGGCTTCCGCACCCTCGACGGCCAAAGCAGCCTCGACAACCCCGACGACCTCTGCGGCCTCGACAACCCCGGCGGCCTCCGCAGCTCCCGCATCCCCCGCGGTCTCCGCGCTCTCCACGCCCTCGCTCGCGTCCGTCACCCCAACCTGCGGTCCAGCCGACACTCCCCGCTCCCCCTCGCCCCCAAGACCCCCGTCCTCCCGCCGACCCTTCTCCACGTCCGTCCCCCGCCCCACCCCCGCGCCGATATCCGCCCCCGTACCTGTTCCTGTGTCCGCGTCCGTACCCGAACCCGTGCCCACGTCCGCCCGCATGCCCGCGTCCGCGTCCGCCCGCGTGCCCGCCCCCATACCCTCTGCCTGCGTCATCCCCGCGTCTCCCCTCCCCGTAGCCGTGCGTCTCCCGCCTCACTCGCCCCCGGCGCTGTCCCCTGTCCCACCCCGGGCGTATCCCGGTCGCGCGTCCGCATTCCTGCTCATACGCTCCGAAATGTGACGTCATCCTTGATACGCGGCCGGCCGCGATGCGCGGCCTCTCACATATCCGTGCGGGTGGCGCATGCCGTGCTGGGTGGGGCGGCCGGGGTCGTGTGGCTGGTGTTGCCGGTGATGACGATCAATGCGGAGGTTCCGGTTGCGGCCACCCGGGCCGGGCCCGCCGCCGCCCCCGCCGGGCAGACAGCCGACGCCGAGCAGGACGCCGGCGGGACATCCGCTGCCGACCTCGTCCTGCCGCTCGTCGCCGTCGGCGGCGCGGGGATACTCGCGGGGTACGGGTATGTACGGCGCACCCGTAGGACCCGTACCCGTACGACTCCCGGGGTGGTGTCACCCGTCGTGTCACCCCTGATATCGCCCGTGGTGTCGTCCCGGCCCCCCGTGACCCCACTGCCCGTACTGGAACGCCAGGCCGGTGCCGCCCTCGTCCAGGCCGACGACTGCGTACGCACCAGCCGGGAGGAACTCTCCTTCGCCGAGGCCCGGTTCGGACCGGCAGCCGTCGAACCGTTCCACCGGAGCCTGCGGGAGGCCGAGCGCGAACTCGCCGCCGCCTTCGCGATACACCTGCGCTACGGCCAGGGAGTCCCGGCGGTCCAGGATGTCCCGGAAGACGAGGCGGCTCGGCGCCAGGCCCTCGCCGGCATCGTCGGACGGTGTGCCGAAGCCGGGCGGCGACTGGATGCCGCGGCCCCCGGGTTCGATCAACTCCGGGCGCTGGAACGGGAGATGAGCGGGGCGCTGGAGGTCGCGGAAGCCCGGTTCCGTGAACTGACCGGCCGTACGGGGGCCGTAGAAACCACACTCGCCGACCTGCGCACGCGCTACCCGGCGTCGGCCACCGCCACTGTCACCGGATACGTCGAACAGGCCAAGGACCGGCTGGTGTTCGCCACGACTCATCTCAACCGGGCCCGCCAGGCAGCCGACTTGGGACGGACTGGGCAAGCGATGCGCGACCTGCGCGCCGCCGAGGGCGCCATCGGTCAGGCCGACACCTTCCTTACCTGCGTCGACCAGCTCGCCAACTCCCTCGCCACCGCTGCCGAGTTGGTCCCGGCCGCGCTCACCGGCGCGGAAGCGGAGCGGGAGAGGCAGAGGGAAAGGGAAAGGGAGCAGGAGAGGGAGAGGGAGAGGGAGAGGGCACAGGTAGCCACCGGGGCCGTCGACGTCGTGCCTCGCTCCCTCCTGGGTGACATCGACGCCGCCCTCGCCGCCGTGCGAGAGGAATTGACCGGTGGCCGTCCGTACGACCCCCTCGCCGCCCTGCGGAGCGTCGTGCGGGCCGTGTCGCCGCTGGGCGCCGGGCAGGACGGTGTGCTCGGTGCCGCCGCGTGGCTCGTCGGGCGTGGTGACGTCCGTGCGGCGGACGGGTTCGTGGCGACGCACCGGG
>NZ_JAWOAI010000439.1:0-8650 GCF_033194735.1 Streptomyces sp. W16 | reverse complement strand
CGGCGAGCACGGCGGCCATGGTCAAGGGGGCGGGCGCGGAGCGCTGGCTGACGCGACTCGGCCTGCCCGCGCGTCTGGTGGCGCAGGACGGCACAGTCGTCACGACCCCGGGTTGGCCCACATCCCAGGTGGCCGCGGCATGAGCTCCGAAACCCTCTGGTACGCCAACCGCGCCACCGGCGCCGTCTGCCTCGTCCTCTTCACGGTCGTGGTCCTGCTCGGCATCGCGGTCCGCCTGCGCACCCGGCTCCCCGGCCTGCCCCGCTTCGGCACGGTCACCCTGCACCGCAGCCTCTCCCTCTCCGCGACCGCCTTCCTGGCCCTGCACATAGCGGTGGCGGTGATCGACGGCTACGTGAACATCAGCGTCCTCGACGCGGTCGTCCCCTTCGTCTCCGACTACCAGCCGCTCTGGCTCGGCCTCGGCACGGTCGCCCTGGACCTGCTGCTCGCGGTCCTGGTCACCAGCCTCCTCAGGGAACGCATCGGCCACCGCACCTGGCGGGCCGTCCACTGGCTGGCATACGCCTCCTGGCCGGTCGCCCTGATCCACGGCATCGGCATCGGCACGGACACCGGCACCGACTGGATGACCTGGCTGACCGTCTCCTGCGTGGCCGCGGTGGTCGCCGCCTTCGGCATCCGCCTGGCCCACTCCGCCCGCGCCGCCCGCCGCACCCCCGCAGCCCTGCTCCGCACCGCCGAAGGAGCCCGCTCATGACCACCACGACCTTCACCGACGTCTACATGTCCCCCCGCCTCCTCGCCCCCGGCGGCACCGCGGCCGACCTCGCCACCCACGAACAGCGCTACGGCCCACTGTCGTACGGCGATCCCGACGGCCTGCTGAGAACCGTCGCCGAATCCGGCCTCACCGGACGCGGAGGCGCCGCGTTCCCGACGTACCGCAAGCTGGTCGCGGTGGCCGACGCGAGCCGCCGCACGGGCCGCGCACCGGTGGTCGTGGCGAACGGAGCGGAGGGCGAACCGGCCAGCCGCAAGGACAAGACCCTCCTGCGCCTGTCACCCCATCTCGTCCTGGACGGGCTGCAGTTGGCGGCCCGTGCGGTAGGCGCGGGGGAGGCCCACCTGGCGGTCGAGGACGGCGCCTCCTACCTGGAATCGGCCCTGGCCCAACGCAACGACCCACTGAACGTGAAGGTCATCCGCCTGCCCAAACGCTTCTTGTCCGGCCAGGCCTCGGCGCTCGCCCAGTACGTCTCCGGCAACGCCCCGCTGCCCCGCCACCAGCGCCCGCCGGTCCGTGAACGCGGGGTGCGCAAGGCCCCCACACTCGTCCAGAACGTGGAGACCCTGGCCCACCTCGCCCTGGTCGCCCGCTACGGCGCCGACTGGTTCCGCAGCGCGGGCACCCCCACCCAGCCCGGCAGCACGCTCTGCACCCTGCACGTGCCGGGCCGCGAAGTCCGGGTCGTGGAAGCCCCGTTCGGCCTGCCGCTCAACAGACTGCTACCCCTCCAGGGAACATCCGCGGTACTGGTCGGCGGCTATCACGGCACGTGGATCCCGTCCGCCGAAGCAGCCCAACGCACCCTGAACGCGGCCGACTTGGGAGCAGGCGTCCTGGCCGCTCTCCCCACCGACCGCTGCGGAGTGGCCGAAACCGCCCGAGTCCTGCGCTACTTGGCCCTCCAGTCGGCCGGCCAGTGCGGCCCCTGCCTCAACGGCCTCCCGCGCATAGCCTCCGCCTTCCAGACCCTGGCCACCCCCGGCCCCCAGTCCAACACCCGCCAGGACGTGGCTCGTTGGTCCGGCCTGGTGGAGGGCAGAGGTGCCTGCCACCACCCCGACGGCACGGTCCGCCTGGTCCGCAGCGCGTTGACCACCTTCGCCGCCGAACTGGACGCCCACGCAAGGGGTTTGTGCACAGCAACCGACCCCACCCCCTTGCTCCCGATCCCGAATGAGGCCCACTGACCATGGAACAGCAACAGCTCGACATCGACTGGACGGCCTGCCAGGGACATGGCCTGTGCGCGGAGCTGCTACCGGACCACATCACTTTGGACGAGTGGGGATACCCCTTGGTGGACGGGGCACCGGTCCCGCCCCGCACGATAAAACGCGCGCGCCGAGCGGCCTCCGACTGTCCAGTCCTGGCCTTGAAGCTAACGACAGGGGCAACTCCCTAAGGGGCGCGGGGAACTGCGCGACCAGCCACGACGAACCCGCAGCCCGAAAACGACACGTACCCCCGAGCTCAACCGCCCCAAAAATCCATCGCCACCCGCCCCTCGATCCGCCCCCGCTCATCCAACAAACACCCACCCAACTTCACCGGCCGCAAAGTCACCGCCCGATCAACAATCTCCAACCGGGACAACTTCGCCACCATCTCGCTCTCCAACCCCACCGCATCCCCCGGAGACCGCAACCACACCCCGATCAGCAAATTCGCCGCCCCGCTAACTGCTGCGCACATCCGCACCTCAGGAAACCGCCCCAACGTTCGCGCCGCCCGCTCCAGTTGATCCGGCGGCACCCGCAACCACAACAACATCGTCACCGGCGCAGGCGACAGAGACCGAGCGATCTCACACCGCAACCGAATCACCCCACCCGCGAGCGCCGCCCCCAAATGCCGCCGAACGGTACTCGCGCCAACCCCCAGCCGCGAAGCCAACTCCGCATGCGAGGCACGGGCGTTCTCCCCAAGGGCGAGCAACAGATCCCGGTCCAGCTCCCCGAACCGCGGTGCCATCCCCGCCGCAGACGAGGGCTCCGCCGACATCAGCAACCCCCGCTGCTCACGCGAGATGGCCCGCACCTGCCACCGACTCCCCTCCGCATACATCCGCGGCGCCACCAACGTCCGGGTCCCCGTCACCCCCGGCAGCCCGGAGATCCGGTCGACGACATACCGAGACACCCCCTCCAGACTCGCCGCCACCAGATGCAGCACCAGATCACAGGGCCCCGCCACATAGTCGACGGCAGTCAGTTGCGCATCGCCGGCCACCGTACGAGCCACCCGCATCGCCTCGCCCGGCGCACAGTCCACCTGTACGAACGCGAAGGCCAGCCGTTCCCCAACCGCCGCGCCCGGATACGCCGTCAGCCACGCCTCACGCCGCTCGACCAGCCGCTCCCAGTGCCGGGCCACCGTCACCGGACCGACCCCCAGCGCTCTGCCGATCAGCGACCAGGGGGCGCGCGGACGGAGCTGCAGCGCGTTGACCAGCGCGAGGTCGGACTCGGACAGCATGGCGGATCCCTCGGATTGACGGCCTTCGTACGGCGGATCTCTCCAAAATTCGCAGCGGTGATGCACCGCCCTCTCATCATTGCCGACCAGAAGCGCGATCCGTACGGCGCCCGACGCACGAGCGCCCGCCGGGCTGGGCAGCGTCCTGGAGTTGCGGGAGTGACCTATGAGGGGATCGGGATGACTCTGAGAGACGACGCGCGTGAGCTCCAGGGCGAACTGGCCGTCCTGCGCCGGGCGTTGCACCAGGAACCGGAGATAGGCCTGCACCTGCCGCGTACGCAGGAGAAGGTGCTGGCAGCCCTGGACGGACTGCCGCTGGAGATCAGCACGGGCACGTCGCTGTCCTCCGTGACGGCAGTCCTGCGCGGCGGTGGCGGCGAGCCAGGACGCGGCCCCGTCGTACTGCTGCGCGGGGACATGGACGGTTTGCCCGTCACCGAGCGCACCGGCGCGGACTTCACCTCCCGGATCGACGGCGCCATGCACGCCTGCGGCCACGACCTGCACACCGCCGGACTCGTCGGCGCCGCCCGGCTGCTCGCCGACCGGCGCGAACACCTCGCCGGGGACGTGGTGTTCATGTTCCAGCCCGGGGAGGAGGGCTGGGACGGCGCCGGCCACATGGTCGAGGAGGGTGTCCTCGCGGCGGCGGGCCGCCCGGTGGACGCCGCCTACGGACTGCACGTCAGCTCGTCGTCGTACCCCACCGGCGTCTTCACCTCCCGCCCCGGCACGCTGATGGCGGCCTCGGCGGGTCTGCACGTACGGGTCGTGGGAGCCGGCGGGCACGGCTCCCGCCCACACGCCGCGCTGGACCCGATAGCCGTGGCCTGCGAGATGATCACCGCGCTGCAGACGATGGTGACCAGGCGCTTCGACGTCTTCGACCCGGTCGTGGTCACCGTCGGCACCTTCCACGCCGGCACCCGGCGCAACATCATCCCGGACGACGCCGTCTTCGAGGCGACCGTACGCACCTTCACCCCGGCCGCCGCCGAACGCGCCGCCGAGATCGCCGTACGCCTCTGCGAGGGCATCGCGGTGGCCCACGGCCTCACGGCCGAGGTCGACTTCGTCCCCGAGTACCCGGTCACGGTCAACCACGTGGCCGAGCACGACTTCCTCGCCGACACCGTCCGCGAGGCCTTCGGGGAGGAGCGCTTCGAGCCGCTGGCCGACCCGATCACCGGCTCGGAGGACTTCTCCCGGGTCCTGGACCGGGTGCCGGGCGCTTTCGTCTTCCTGGGCGCCAACGCCACCGGTGACCCGGAGACCGCGCCCGGCAACCACTCCCCGCTCGCCGCCTTCGACGACAGCGTTGTCTCCGACGGCTCCGCCCTGCTCGCCGAACTCGCCGTCCGCCGACTGGACGGTCTCTCCAAGGAGGCCGCGTAGTGCGCCCCTACCACCTGATCCCCGCGGTGCCCGCCCTGGCACTGGCCCTCATGCCGTTCCTGCCGTTCGTCAACACCGACGGGCTGTGGTTCGGACTGCCCCGGATGCTCGTGTGGGGCGCCGCGTGGTGCGTGCTGTGCACGCCCGCGCTGCTGCTGACGGAGCGTCTGATGTCCCGTGAGACAGGCGAGTTGGCCACTGGAACTGCTGCAGCCGAAGGGACCGACAAGTGACGACCATCCTGATCATGACGTTCACCGGCATCGTGCTGATCGGCGTCCTCGGCTTCGTCGGCCGCCGCAAGCCCGCCGCCGACCTGTCCGAATGGGCCGTCGGCGGACGCAACTTCGGCGCGGTGAGCATGTGGTTCCTGCAGGCCGGCGAGGTGTTCACCACCTTCACCTTCCTCGGCATGGCGGGCCTGGCGTTCAGCGGCGGAGTAGCAGCCCTCTATGCCCTCCCGTACGTCCCCATCGGCTACATGGTGCTGTTCTTCCTCGCCAAGCGCCTGTGGTCGCTCGGAAAGGAGCGCGGCTACCTCACCCAGGGCGACTTCCTGGAGGACCGCTACGACAGCAAACTGCTCGGCACGGTCGCGGCCGTCCTCGGCGTCGTCTTCGTGCTGCCGTACCTCCAACTCCAGATCACCGGACTGGGGTTGATAGTCCAGCTGGTCACCGGCAACTCGTCCTCCGGCACCCTGAGCATGATCATCGGCAGCGCGCTGGTTGTGGCCTTCGTCCTGTGGGCGGGCCTGCACGGTGTCGCGATGACGTCGTACTTCAAGGACGTCGTCATGCTGGTCGTCCTGGCCGTGCTCCTCGTCGCGATCCCCGCCCACTTCTCGGGCGGTGTCGGCGCGATGTTCCACCGCATCGACAAGCTGCACCCCGAGATGCTGACGATCCACGCCGGCCGCGCCGACCAGGTCTGGTTCACCACGAGCATGCTGGTCAGCGCGATCGGCGTCGGCCTGATGTGCCTTCCGCACGCCTGGCCCGCGGTGATGTCGGCCCGCGACCCGAAGGTCCTGCGCCGCAACTACACCTGGATGCCGCTGTACGAACTCTGCCTCCTGATGCCCATCATCGTCGGCTTCGCCGCCGTCCTCGTGATCAGGCCGGGCAGCCCGGCGAACGGCATCCTTCTGACCCTGAGCAAGCAGGTCCTGCCCGCGTGGGCGACGGGCCTGGTGGTGATCGCGGCCATCGCGACGGCGATGGTACCGGCCGCGGGCATCCTGATCGGCATCTCGTCCCTGGTGGCCCGCAACATCGCCCGAGTGCGGGGCGAGCGCACCCAGTTCTGGATCAACCACGGCACGGTGGTGGCGGCTTGCGGCCTTTCCCTCCTCCTGGCGATCTTCCGCCCGGAACTGCTGGCCAACCTGCTGCTGCTCACCTACAGCGGCACCGTCCAGCTCGCCCCCGCCATCGCCATGGGCTTCCTGGCCCGCCGCCCGGTGGGCAAGGTCCCGGTCCTGGCCGGGCTGTTCGTGGGTGAACTGGTCGTCATCTGGCTGACGTTCTGGGACAAGGGCCTGGCGGGCAACGTCAACGTGGGCCTGGTCGGCCTCGGCGCCAACCTCGTCGTCCTCACCCTCGCGGCACCCGCCGAACGCCTCCTGGCCCGCAACACAACTCCCGAACCGGACAAGCAAGTTGCGGTGACCGCATGACCAACTCCGCACTCCGTACGGTCTTCACGGGCGGCCTCGTCTTCGACGGCACCGGCGCAGACCCGGCCCCCGCAGATGTGGTCGTGTCCGCCGGCCGCATAGTCGCCGTCGGAACGGGCCTGGACGGCGACACCCAAGTCGACTGCACGGGACGCACGTTGCTGCCGGGCCTGTTCGACTGCCACGTCCACCTCACGCTCAACGGCATAGGCCTGCTCGGGGCGTTGCAGAAGCCGTTCTCGTACCAGTTTTACGAGGCGGCGGTGAACCTGCGCCGCACCCTCGAAACAGGCATCACCACCGTCCGCGACGCGGCAGGCGCAGACCTGGGCGTCAAACAAGCAGTCGACGACGGCCTGTTGACGGGCCCCCGCGTCCAGATCTCCATCGGTCTGATCAGCCAGACCGGCGGCCACGGCGACAACTGGATGCCCTCGGGCCAGTGCGCCGGTCTCGCCGTACCGCACCCGGGCCGCCCGCCCGCGATCGCCGACGGCCCCGACGAGATGCGCCGCACCGCCCGCACCCTGCTGCGGGCCGGCGCCGAGGTCCTCAAGGTGTGCACCACCGGCGGCGTCCTCTCCCCGCGCGACGACCCCAGGCACAGCCAGTTCACCCCGGCGGAACTCGACATCCTGGTCGCCGAGGCGACCGCCCAGGGCCGCTACGTCATGGCCCACGCCCAGGGCGCAGAGGGCATCAAGAACGCAGTCCGCGCCGGGGTCCGCTCCATCGAACACGGCATCCACCTGGACGACGAGGCGATCGACCTCATGCTGCGACGCGGCACCTGGCTCGTCCCCACACTGATCGCTCCGGTGGCGGTGATCCGCGCGGCCGAATCCGGGGTCCAGATCCCCGACGCCATGGTCCGCAAGGCCCAGGAGGTCACAGAGGCCCACGCCAACTCGGTACGCCGAGCAGTAGAGGCAGGCGTCCGCATAGCCATGGGCACAGACAGCGGCATAGGCCCACACGGCACCAACCTCGACGAACTCCCGCTGATGGAGGCGTGCGGCATGACCCCGGCCCAGGTCCTGACGGCGACCACATCATCGGCCGCGCGCCTCTTGGGCTACGACGACCTGGGCACCGTAGAACCGGGCCGCAGAGCAGACCTGGTCCTGGTGGAGGGCGATCCCTACGACCTACAGGCGCTGCCCGGCAACATAACGGAGGTATGGAAGGACGGAGTCCGGGCGGCCCTGTGAAACAACGGGGCCGAGTGTTTTTAGGGGCGCGGGGAACTGCGCGCCCAGCCCCCACGCACCCGCAGACAAAAACGAGACCTAAAGCCACCCAGCAAATTCCAGCAACAACTCAGCATCCCGAGGCCGCCCCACCCGAAGCGCCCGAACTCCCGACTCCACGGCCCGGAACAACGTCCACCCCCGCAACCGCTCCTGATCCACATCCAAAGACTCAGCAAGTCGCTTAATCCGCCGCCGAGTTGTAGAAGCCCCCGAGGGCGTAGCAATCAGATCCTCAACCCGATCCCGAACCAACCGAGCCAGATCAAACGCACACTCACCCACGACCGGATCCGGCCCCACGGCAAGCCACGGCACCCGATCCCCGGCCAGCACCTTGCTCTGCCGAAACGTCCCGTGCAGCAACCGCACCTCGGGCGGCGCGGCCAACAACTCGTCCCGGGCATCCAACGCGGCCGAGACCAGCGAAGCGACCTCCGCCCCACTGCCCCGCATAGCCGCGGCCTGCCGCCCCGTCCGCTCCGTCACCGTCTCGAACGCGTGATCGCCGGGCGGCTCCACCCACAGCCGCCGCAACGTCCCCGCCGCCTCCAGCAACGCCTTCGCCTCCGGCAACGACCGCACCGACACATCCGGATGCAACCGCTCCAGCACCAGCACACCTTCACCGGCCACCGCCTCGACCAGCTGTACGGACCCCCGGCCGCCCCAGTGGGCGAGCGCGGCCCGTTCGCTCTCCGGCCGGGCTCGGCGCGGGGCCAGCTTCAGCACCGCCGGCGTCCCGTCCGGCCGCCGTACCAGCACGACCAGGCTGCTGCGCCCACCGGGCACCTGCACCCGTTCGACGGTCAACCCGCGTAGATCAACGGCCTGTTGGGCCACCTCGGGCAGCTTCTCCAACCAGTCGTCACCGCTCGGTGCCGTCTCACCGAGCGCCCTCACCAGACGCTGCGGCGGTTCGAAAGCCATGCGCGAGTTGTTCCCTTCCTACGGTCCTGCCGTCATGCGTCCCCGTGCGGATCACGCCGTGGGTGTCGCCGAGGCCGTGGGGGTCGCGGCCCGCTCGGCGAGACCAGGGAAGGGTACGCTCCCGCCGCGCCAGCGCACCGCCCGGACCGCCGCTTCCCGCAGCGCCTC
>NZ_JAWOAI010000438.1:0-8657 GCF_033194735.1 Streptomyces sp. W16 | reverse complement strand
GGCACACGCGCCCGCTCGGCCCCCCGCGCGGGCAGCCCGGTGGCGTCGGCACGCTTCCTGCGCCACGCCGCCCGTACGGTACGCAACCCCTGCGCCGCCCCCGTCGAACCGACCACCTTCACCGAACGCACCAGGTCACGACCGTCCATGCTGCTCACCCTGCCATTACGGGCCCCGGATAACCGCGTCGTTCAACTTCCGTTCACCCGTGGTGGGACCACATCTTCACGG
Source organism: Streptomyces sp. W16 (assembly GCF_033194735.1). Lineage (NCBI taxonomy): Bacteria > Bacillati > Actinomycetota > Actinomycetes > Kitasatosporales > Streptomycetaceae > Streptomyces > Streptomyces sp. W16. The sequence continues at coordinate 8,426 of NZ_JAWOAI010000438.1, read as the reverse complement.
CACGGACTATGTGGAGCGTGCCCTGGTGCAGAAGTCGATCACATGGCATCGTCCGTGTCAGCCGCGTCACGCGCACACCCCCGCCCGTGCGCGACCGACGCACACGACGCGCACAGTCCCGGGAGCCGCCCCATGTCGACCGCGAACCCTCTGCCGCTCTGGCAGCCAGATCCGGAACGCATCGCCCAGGCACAGGTCACCAGGTTCCAGACCTGGGCGGCCGAACACCACGGAGCCCCCGCCGACGGCGGTTACGCGGCACTGCACCGCTGGTCCGTCGACGAACTGGACACCTTCTGGCAGGCCGTCACCGAGTGGTTCGACGTTCGCTTCTCGACCCCCTACGCGCGCGTGCTCGGCGACCGCTCGATGCCCGGCGCGCACTGGTTCCCCGGAGCGACCCTCAACTACGCCGAGCACGCCCTGCGCGCGACGGCGACCCGCGCGCACGAACCGGCCCTCCTGTACGTCGACGAGACCCACGAGCCGAGCCCGGTCACCTGGGCGGAGCTGCGCCGCCAGGTCGGCTCCCTGGCCGCCGAGCTGCGCACCCTCGGCGTACGCCCCGGAGACCGCGTCAGCGGCTACCTCCCGAACATCCCGCAGGCCGTCGTCGCCCTGCTCGCCACAGCCGCCGTGGGCGGCGTCTGGACCTCCTGCGCCCCCGACTTCGGCGCCCGCAGCGTCCTGGACCGCTTCCAACAGGTCGAACCGGTCGTCCTGTTCACCGTCGACGGCTACCGCTACGGCGGCAAGGAGCACGACCGCCGCGACACGGTCGCCGAACTCCGCCGCGAACTGCCCACCCTGCGCGCGGTGGTCCACATCCCACTCCTGGGCACCGACGCCCCCGAAGGCGCCCTGGACTGGTCGTCCCTGACCTCGGCCGACGTGGAACCCGTCTTCGAAGAGGTCCCCTTCGAGCACCCCCTCTGGGTGCTCTACTCCTCCGGCACGACCGGCCTCCCCAAGGCCATCGTCCAGTCCCAGGGCGGCATCCTCGTAGAGCACCTCAAACAACTCGGCCTGCACTGCGACCTGGGCCCCGAGGACCGCTTCTTCTGGTACACGTCCACCGGCTGGATGATGTGGAACTTCCTCGTCTCCGGCCTCCTGACGGGCACGACGATCGTCCTCTACGACGGCAGCCCCGGGTACCCCGACACGGCCGCCCAGTGGCGCATCGCGGAACGCACCGGAGCGACCCTCTACGGCACTTCGGCCGCGTACGTCATGGCCTGCCGCAAGGCCGGCGTGCACCCGTCCCGCGACTTCGACCTCTCCAAGGTGCAGTGCGTCGCCACCACTGGATCGCCCCTGCCGCCCGACGGGTTCCGCTGGCTGCACGACGAGTTCGCAGAGAGCGGGGCCGACCTGTGGATCGCCTCGGTCAGCGGCGGCACGGACGTCTGCTCCTGCTTCGCCGGAGCCGTACCCACCCTCCCCGTGTACATCGGCGAACTCCAGGCCCCCGGCCTCGGCACCGACCTCCAGTCCTGGGACCCGAACGGCGAACCCCTGGTCGACGAGGTCGGCGAGCTGGTGGTCACCAACCCCATGCCGTCGATGCCGATCTACTTCTGGAACGATCCCGACGGCACCCGCTACCACGACAGCTACTTCGACACCTACCCCGGAGTGTGGCGCCACGGCGACTGGATCACCGTCACTTCCCGGGGCTCCGTCGTCATCCACGGCCGCTCCGACTCCACGCTCAACCGGCAAGGCGTGCGCATGGGTTCGGCCGACATCTACGAAGCGGTCGAACGGCTCCCGGAGATCAAGGAATCCCTCGTCATCGGCATCGAACAGCCCGACGGCGGCTACTGGATGCCCCTCTTCGTGCACCTCGCCCCCGGAGCCGTCCTGGACGACGCACTCCTGGGCCGCATCAAACAGACGATCCGCGAACAACTCTCCCCACGCCACGTCCCCGACGAAGTCATCGAGGTCCCCGGCGTCCCGCACACCCTCACCGGAAAGCGCATCGAGGTACCCGTCAAACGCCTCCTCCAGGGCACCCCGTTGGAGAAGGCGGTCAACCCGGGCTCCATCGACAACCTCGACCTGCTGAGCTTCTACGAGGACCTCGCCCGCAAACGCGCCTGATCGGCCTCCCGTAGAGGCCGGTCACCCTCCATAGGTGGCCTCGGACTCGCCCTCGCCGAGCACAGCGGCGAAGTCCGAGGCCAGCCGCATCGCGTCGGCCGGTTCGAGCTCGGCCACGGAGATCCGTACCCCCGGCCCGGACGACAGCCGGAAGCGCGCCCCCGCGGCGACCCACCAGCCGTACGACCGCAGCCCGTTGACCGCGGCGGACTCGTCCCGCACCGGCACCCAGAGATTCATCCCGCTCGCCCCGTGCGACGTGATCCCCCGCCCGCCCAGCTCCTCGCGGAGGGTCTCCCGGCGCAGCTCGTACGCCTCTTGAGCGCACGTGACCAACGCGCGCGTGCCGTCGTCCGTCATCAGTCCATGGACGGTCTCCTGGAGGAGATGACTGACCCAGCCGGACGTCAGCAGCAACCGCCCGTCGTGCCGCGCCAGCGTGGTCCGATCGCAGGCCGCCGCGGCCCACCGTAGGTCGGTGCCGAGGAACTTGCTCACCGTCCGCACATGCACCCAGCGCGGCAACCCACCAGAAGCGAGCGACCACAGGGGAGCGCCCGCCACGGCGGACGCGTGATCGTTCTCCACGACGAGCACCTCGGGCCCGTCCCGGAGCACCTCGACAAGGGCGTCGCGGCGCACGGCCGAGAAGCTGCCGCCATACGGATTCTGCGCCCGGGGACTGCACACCACGGCACGCACACCCGCCCGCAGCGCCACGCGCAGCGCATCGGGACGCAGACCCTCGTCGTCCACGGCGACCGGCACGCTCCGCAGCCCCAACGCCGTGACCAGATCCAGTAGATGGTGATACCCGGGATCCTCCATGGCCACCGCGTCCCCGGGCCGCAACTCCACCGACAGCAACCGCCCGATCAGATCCAGCGCACCGTGCGCGAAGGTCACCTGCTCCACGGGCACACCGTCGCGTCCCAGCCAGTCCCGTACGGACTCCTCCAGTCGTGCCAGCCGAGGCGTCGACCGGTGCGACCGCGCACCTGGGGACAGCCGCGAGGGCGGCACCAACGCAGGCAGGAAGAGCGGGTCGGGGTGTCCGCCGGCCAGATCCCGCAGACCCTCGGGGACCCGGGGCGGCCGTCGGGACGCCACCGCGGGGGCCTGTGCCACCACGGTCCCGCCCCGCCCGCGCGTGACGACGATGCCCCGCTGCCGCAACTCCTTGTACGCGGTGGCGACCGTGCCCGGACTCACCCCGAGCTGGTCAGCGAGCCGCCGTACCGGAGGCAGCGCGGCATCCGGCGCCAACACGCCCTCGGCCACACAGCGCTCGACGGACGCGGCAATCCCCTTGGCCGTCGTACCGCTGATCCCATATTGTATTGCCACGTCATCAACTATGTATCAATACATACTGCGACGCAAGGGGGAGCAGTGAGCACGACCCGCCGCACAGCCGTACGGCCGAAACGCATACCCGGAGGACGCGACGGTCGCAGAATGCTTGCGATCGCCCTCGTCGACCGCACCGGCAGCGGCCTGTGGGCCTCCGTGTCCGTCCTGTACTTCACCTACGTCTCGCATCTCTCCGTCGCCCAGGTCGGCACCCTCGCCGCGATCGCGGGAGCCATCGGCATCGCCGGCGCACCCCTGGGCGGTCGCCTCGCCGACCGGTTCCCGCTCACCCGCGTCCTCACCGCCCTCCAACTCCTGCGCGCCCTCGCCTCCTTCGCCCTGCTCACCACGGACAACTACGTCCTCCTGATCGCCTTCTCGGCCGCCGGCGGTTTCGGCGACCGCGCCGCCAACGTGCTCACCAAGCTCTACGCGACCCGCGTGGCCGGACCGGACCGCATCCGCTACCAGGCCATCAGCCGAACCGTCGCCAACGCGGGCTGGGCCCTGGGCGGTCTCGCCGCCGCAGGCGCACTCGCCCTCGGCACAACCGCCGCCTACCACTGGCTCCTTCTCGGCGACGCCCTCTCCTTCGTCGCCGTCGCGACGCTCACCGTGCGCTGCGGCGAACCCCCGTCGCCACAGCGCGTCATCGCGACATCGAAGGACGCGCCACCCGCGAGCAAGCCCCCGAGCCCCTGGCGCGACCGCACCTACCTCGCCTACGTCGCGACCGAAACCGTCCTGTTCCTCGACGACGCCGTCTTCAAGGTCGGCCTGCCGCTGTGGATCGCCCACGCCAGCGAGGCACCGCACGGCCTGGCACCCCTGCTGATGGTCCTCAACAACGTCATGGTCGTGGCCCTCCAGGTCCCCTTGGCCCGCTTCGGCACCACGACGGCAGCAGCCCGCAACCTCCTGATACCGCTCTCCGCGGCCTTCGCCCTGGGCGGTACCACCCTCGCCCTCTCGGCCACCGGCGGAGCCGTTACCGCGACGGTGCTTCTCACCGCCTCGGCAGCCGCCTTCACCATGGCGGAAATACTGCACGCCACCGTCTCGTGGGAACTCTCCGTCGCCCTCGCACCCGACACCGCGCAAGGCACGTACCTCGGCGTCCACGGACTCGCGCAGTCGACGCAGCGCAGCATCGGCCCACTGGCGGTCACCGCAGCCATCGCCACCGGCCCCCTCGGCTGGACCGTCTTCGGTGCCGCCATCGCTCTGACCTGCGTAATTCAGCATCGACTGGTCCGCGACCCACTGGCTCGGACGCCGTTGTCAGTGCTGCCGGTTACTGTGAGTGAGCATTGATCGACCGCGCACAGGGGGAAACATGGCGCACACCGACCACCAGACCATGCGACGCGTTCTGCGCCGCGAAATCGCCGGCACCATCGGCCTGTTGACCGACGAGCAGGACTTCCGCGCCATGCGGCGCTATCGCAGCTTCACCTTCGACGACCACACCGCCTACCTCCAACAGGTGGAGGCCCTCCTCAGGAGCCGCGCCTCCCAAGGCAGCCACACCAGCGTGGCTCTCTTCGACCCCCAGGAATACGCCGAGTTCTGTGCCGACAGCGGCCTGGACCCCGACAACCCGTCGAGCCGAACCCGCTTCACCGCGGAGCTTGCCACCACCGGCCCCACCCTGCCTTACGAGGGCCAACCGCTCGCCGACCTCCTCCCTGCCCTCGTCGACGAGGCAGTCCGCCAGGCGACCTGGGAGTACGTGACCACACTCCTGGCACGCCTCGGCGCCTGCGCCACCTGCGGCGAGGACATCGGCCGCGCCGCCTTCACCCGGGCCTCCGGTCTTCTCGTCCGCATCCTCGACACGGCCCGCCCCGGCAACCGACATCTGGTCTGCAGTGTCTCGGGAACACCGGAAACCATCGTCTGCGTCCTGCACGCCGACCAGGACGAGGACGGAGCCACCCACCTGGACGACGCCGAAGCCCTCGAATTCACCAGCGTCCTCGCCCTCGGCATCGCCACCCGAAGCCCGGGCGGCCTCGTCATGCGGACCACCAACCCCGACACCACCGACTGCATCTACGGCTGGCGCCTGCGCGGCGACGGCCTGGAACCCCTGACCGCCGGCGAGGTCTTCGACGCCTACTGCACCGACGTCGAGTCCGGAGACCTCATCTCTCCCGAATCAGGCGTCGACTACTGCGTGCCGCCAGACCTCGGCGACCTGGAACAGCCCCCGGGAGGACACCACCACTGAACACGCCAGGGGCGCCCCACCTGGTGGTGAGGCGCCCCTGAACCAGAGCCAACGGACGGCTTCTCCTGCCCGACTACTCGCCGGACAGCACCGCCTGAGCTGCTTGCCGCGCCTCCTCGGCGCTGTCCGCGGCCCGGGCAGCCAGCGCGGCCCGCTCGCACTGAGCGAGCGTGTACTTCGCCAGCGTCGACCGCACATACGGAATCGAAGCAGCGCCCATGGAAAGGGAGGTGACCCCCAGGCCGGTCAACACACAAGCCAGCAGCGGGTCGGACGCGGCCTCGCCACAGACACCACAGCTCTTGCCCTCGGCCTTCGCTCCCTCGGCGGACATCGCCACCAGGTCGAGCAGAGCGGGCTGCCACGGATCCTGCAGCCGGGACACCGCACCCACCTGACGGTCGGCGGCGAACGTGTACTGCGCGAGGTCGTTGGTCCCCAGCGACAGGAACTCGACCTCCTGCAGAATCGAGCGCGCCCGCAGCGCGGCCGACGGAATCTCCACCATCGCGCCGAACTTCGCCCGCAGACCCGCCTCCCGGCACGCGTCCGCGAACGCCTTCGCGTCCGCACGGTCCGCGACCATCGGGGCCATGACCTCAAGGTAGACCGGCAATCCCTCGGCGGCCTTCGCGAGCGCGGCCAGCTGAGTCCGCAGCACGTCGGGGTGGTCGAGCAGCGAACGCAGCCCGCGCACGCCCAGGGCCGGGTTCGGCTCGTCGGCGGGCGTCAGGAAGTCCAGCGGCTTGTCCGCGCCGGCGTCCAGCACCCGCACGACGACACGCCCCTCGGGGAACGCCTCAAGCACCTGCCGGTAGGCCTCGACCTGCTTCTCCTCGGTCGGCGCGTTCTTGCTGTCGTCCAGGAAAAGGAACTCGGTACGGAAGAGCCCCACACCCTCGGCCCCCGCCTCCAGCGCGGCTGGCACGTCAGCAGGACCGCCGACATTGGCAAGCAACGGCACCTTGTGCCCGTCGGAGGTGGCACCCGGCCCCGTGGAAGAGGAGAGAGCGGCCTTGCGCGCGGCAGCCGCCGCTTCCAACTCGGCCTTCTTCTCATCACTCGGGTTCACGAAGATCTCGCCGGTGCTGCCGTCGACGGCGACAACCGTGCCCTCGGCCAACTCACCGGCCCCCGGCAGCGCCACCACAGCGGGCACACCGAGCGCCCGCGCCAGGATCGCGCTGTGACTGGTCGGCCCGCCCTCCTCGGTGACGAAACCGAGCACGAGGGCCGGGTCCAACAGGGCCGTATCGGCAGGCGCAAGATCACGAGCGATCAGGACATACGGCTCGTCGCTGTCGGGGACACCGGGCATCGGCACCCCGAGCAACCGGGCGACGATACGATTCCGCACGTCATCGAGGTCGGCCACCCGACCGGCCAGATACTCACCGGCACCCGCCAGCAGGGCACGGTAGGCGGCGAAAGCGTCGTACACGGCCCGCTCGGCCGTGCTGCCGACCGAGATACGGCGCTCCACGTCCGTCATCAACTCGGGGTCCTGCGCCATCATGGCCTGGGCCTCAAGTACCGCCTGGGCTTCGCCCCCCGCCAGATTGCCGCGCGCCATCAGGTCGGCCGCCACAGCGTCCACGGCTTGGCGGGCGCGCCCCTGTTCACGCTCCGCGTCCTCCACCGGAATCTGCTTGGCAGGCGGTTCCAGAACCGCCGTCCCCATGTGCCGAACCTCGCCGATCGCCACACCGTGGCTCACACCGACGCCTCGCAGCGTTGTCTCCATCTCACCCGTCTCCGATAGTGCGGCGGGTCCCGCCGCCGCGGTGGTTGTCCTGCACACCGTCATACGACGGCACTGACGTCACTCCCAGGAGAAGAGCCTGTCGCCGGCCTTCACATCACCGTCTTCGCGGAGCTCGGAGAGGGACTCGGCAGTGGCTTCAAGGGCCACGATCGGGCACACCGGGGACTTGCCGGCGGCCTCGACGGCGGCCGGGTTCCAGCGCACGACGCTCTGCCCCCGGGTCACGGTGTCGCCCTTGTTGACGAGCAGTTCGAAACCCTCGCCATTGAGCTGCACGGTGTCGATACCGAGATGGGTCAGAACACCATGCCCCTCGCTGTCCACGACGACGAAGGCGTGAGGGTGGAGGGAGACGATGACTCCGTCCACAGGAGAGACAGCCTCGGAAGGCTCACGTACGGGGTCGATGGCCGTGCCGGGGCCGACCATGGCCCCGGAGAAGACCGGATCCGGCACCTCGGTCAGTCCGATGGAGCGTCCGGCGAGCGGGGACGTCACGCTGGTCATGGGAAGCCTCCCAGGGGTGGAAATGTGATGGGGCCGTCACTGCCTGTCCCGGACGGCACACTGAGTAGCAGGGTATGTCATATGTAGTACCGGTTCCGCCCGAGAGGTCGGGATTAGTGGTCTAGACCACACCTCTAATCGATTTGCACCTGCTCTACGGCCGCATGTACAGTCGTACTCCTGCTTGAGGCCGAGCGACGCGACCAAGCGTCTTTGCTTGGCCTGGCAGCATCCAACTTGTCAGATCCTATCCCGGGGTCACCTTCTGCATGCTCGCAGGACGGTGGTCAGGGGGCCGGAAAAACACTGATAGAGTTTGGAACACCGAAGGGAAGCCCGGAGGAAAGCCCGAGAGGGTGAGTACAAAGGAAGCGTCCGTTCCTTGAGAACTCAACAGCGTGCCAAAAATCAACGCCAGATATGTTGATACCCCGTCTCCAGTCATCATCTGATGGTTGG
>NZ_JAWOAI010000437.1:0-8659 GCF_033194735.1 Streptomyces sp. W16 | reverse complement strand
CCGCTCGTCGCGCTGAGCGACCTGCCCTCGTTCGACACCTCCGCGATGGACGGCTGGGCGGTCGCCGGGCCCGGTCCCTGGGCCGTACGCGAGGACGGGGTGCTCGCCGGACACGCGGAGTCGGAGCCGCTCAGCGACGGCGAGGCCGTACGGATCGCGACCGGCGCCCGGGTCCCCGCCGACACCACCGCCGTCATCCGCAGCGAACACGGCCGCACCGACGACAAGGGCCGGCTCCACGCGTCCCGGGACGTCGGACACGGCCAGGACATCCGCCCGCGCGGCCAGGAGTGCCGCAGCGGTGACCACCTGTTGCCCGGCGGCACCCTGGTGACTCCCGCGGTGCTCGGCCTCGCCGCAGCCGCCGGCTACGACACCCTCACCGCCGTACCCCGCCCCCGGGTCGAAGTCCTCGTCCTGGGCGACGAGTTGCTCACCGAGGGGCTGCCCCACGACGGGCTCATCCGGGACGCGCTCGGCCCGATGCTGCCGTCCTGGCTGCGCGCGCTCGGCGCCGAGGTCACCGCGGTCCGCCGGCTCCGCGACGACGAGAAGGCGCTGCACAAGGCGATCACGGCCAGCACCGCCGACCTCATCGTCACCACCGGCGGCACCGCCTCCGGCCCGGTCGACCACGTCCACCCCACCCTGCGCCGGCTCGGCGCCGAGCTCCTCGTGGACGGCGTCAAGGTGCGCCCCGGCCACCCCATGCTGCTGGCCCGCCTCAAGGACGACCAGCACCTCGTGGGCCTGCCCGGCAACCCCCTCGCCGCGGTCTCCGGCCTGCTCACCCTCGCCGAACCGCTGTTGCGGACCCTGTCGGCACACCCCGCCCCGGAGCCGTACGCCCTGCCCCTCCAGGAGGCGGTGCACGGGCACCCGTACGACACCCGGCTGATCCCCGCCGTCCTGCGCGGCGATTTCGCTGTCCCGCTGCACTACAACGGTCCGGCCATGCTGCGCGGGATCGCGGCGGCCGACGCGCTCGCGGTCGTGGTGCCGGGCGGGGCTCGGCAGGGGCAGCGGACGGAGCTCATCGATCTGCCCTGGGCAGCCGCGGGAATCGGGGTGTGTTTCACGTGAAACAGTCGGGCCATGATGCGATCGCCCGCCAGGCGGACGAACATCTCGTGACCCATCGGGTGAAACTCCCGAAGAAAGTGGTCGAGCACCCCTTCCAGCAGGTCGCCAAACGGCTGTCCATCGCGCTGCTCCTGCTGGCCGCGACCGCACTGATCGTCTATGCCGACCATGACGGCTACAACGACAACTCGGACGGCTCGGTCGACTTCCTCGACGCGCTATACTACGCCACGGTCACCCTCTCGACCACCGGCTACGGCGACATCACCCCGGTCAGCGACGGCGCCCGGCTCACCAACATCCTGGTCGTCACGCCCCTGCGCGTGTTCTTCCTGATCGTCCTCGTCGGCACCACCCTTGAGGTCCTCACCGAACGCACGCGGGAGGAATGGCGCTTGAACCGCTGGAGGTCCACCTTGCGGGATCACACCGTCGTCGTCGGCTTCGGTACGAAGGGGCGGTCGGCGATCCAGACCGTGTGCGCGACGGGGCTGAAGAAGGAACAGGTCGTCGTGGTCGACCCCAGTGCGAAGGCGATCGAGGCCGCGAGCAGCGACGGTTACGTCGGGGTCGTCGGGGACGCCACCCGCAGCGAGGTCCTCAAGCGCGCCGAGGTGCACAGGGCGCGGCAGATCATCATCGCGACGCAGCGCGACGACACGGCCGTCCTGGTGACCCTCACGGCCCGGCAGCTCAACCGCGGCGCGAAGATCGTCGCCGCGGTCCGCGAGGAGGAGAACGCGCCGCTCCTCAAGCAGTCCGGCGCCGACGCCGTCATCACCAGCGCCAGCGCGGCCGGCCGGCTGCTCGGTCTGTCCGTGCTCAGCCCCGCCGCCGGCATGGTCATGGAGGACCTCATCCAGCAGGGCAGCGGGCTCGACATGACCGAGCGACCGGTCATAAAGGCCGAGGTGGGCAGGACACCGCGCGAGACGGACGACCTGGTGGTGAGCGTCGTACGCGGGCATCGAGTGCTCGGCTACGACGACCCGGCCATCGGGACGCTTCAGCTGACGGACCGGCTCATCACCATCGTGCGGGTCTCGCCGGGCTCGCAGGTCGCGCCGGACATCCGGCCGCTGCCGGAGTGACACACCTTCGGTGGTCGGCCGTATGGCGAGGAGTAGCGTCGGGCTCATGCATGCGATCACGATTTCCGAACCTGGTGGGCCCGAGGCGCTGGTGTGGGACGAGGTCCCCGATCCGGTGGCCGGAGAGGGCGAGGTCCTGGTCGAGGTGGTGGCCAGCGCCGTCAACCGGGCCGACATCATGCAGCGCCAGGGTTTCTACAACCCGCCGCCCGGAGCCTCCGCCTACCCGGGCCTCGAATGCTCCGGCCGGATCACGGAGATCGGCCCCGGGGTGTCCGGATGGTCGGTCGGCGACGAGGTGTGCGCGCTGCTCGCGGGCGGCGGCTACGCGGAGAAGGTCGCCGTACCGGCCGGGCAGCTGCTGCCGGTGCCGCGGGGTGTCGACCTCAAGCAGGCCACCGCGCTCCCCGAGGTGGTCTGCACGGTCTGGTCGAACGTCTTCATGGTCGCCCACCTCCGCCCCGCCGAGACGCTGCTCGTGCACGGCGGCTCCAGCGGTATCGGCACCATGGCGATCCAGCTCGGCAAGGCGGTCGGCGCGAAGGTCGCCGTCACGGCCGGCACCAAGGAGAAGCTGGACTACTGCGCCGAGCTGGGCGCCGACATCCTGATCAACTACCGCGAGCAGGACTTCGTCGCCGAGATCGCGCAGGCCACGGACGGTGCGGGCGCCGACGTCATCCTCGACAACATGGGCGCCAAGTACCTGGACCGCAATGTCCAGGCCCTCGCTGTCAACGGACGGCTCGCGATCATCGGGATGCAGGGCGGCATCAAGGCCGAACTCAACATCGCCGCTCTCCTCGGCAAGCGGGCCGCGATCAGCGCGACCTCGCTGCGGGCCCGTCCGCTCGGCGAGAAGGCGGCCATCGTCGCCGCCGTACGCGAGCATGTGTGGCCGCTGATCGAGTCCGGCCAGGTCCGGCCGGTCGTCGATCGGGAGCTGCCGATGAGCGAGGCGGCTGCAGCACACCAGGTGGTCGAGGACAGCGGGCACATCGGGAAGGTGCTGCTCGTCGCGCCGTAGGCCGGAGGTGGCCTAACCGCGGCGCACCCGCAGACCGATGAAGGCGAGGCCGAGGCCGAGGCCGATGAGGATCAGGCCGCTGCCCAGCGGCAGGATCCGCAGCACGGGCTCGGCGGGGTTCTCGGCGTGGGTGACGGTCTGGTGCACGGGTTGGAGTGGCGGCGAGGACGGCGCGACCCCCGCTTCCTGGGACGGCGAGGCGGAGTCGGCGGGCGTCGGAGCGGCCGACCGGCCACCGTCGCCGCTCTCGTCCGCCGCCGGTTCGGCCGTGTCCCCGTCGTCACCTGCGCTTTCGTCCTCCTCCGCACTCGGCTGAGCCGTGCGCCCCGGCCGTTCCCGCCCTTCGCCCGCCCGGCTTCCGGCCTGGGAAGGCTCGGCGGGGGCGTGAGCGAGGGGTTGAGCGGGGGCCTGATCATGATGGTCGGGACCGGGCGCGGGCTTCAGGACGGGAGCCGGAGCGGAAGCGGTGGCGGAGGGGGAAGCAGAGGCCGTGGCCGCGACGCGACCACCCCCGGCGCCCCCGGTGCTCCCCGCTCCCACGCCGTACGCCAGAACACCCCCGTACGGATTCACCATCCCGCCCGTGCCCAGCACAAGCAGCAGTCCCGCGGTGCGCAGCCATGGAGTCACGGGACAAGCGTCACATCGGGCGGGTTTTCCGGCATTCCAGGTTCGGGCAAACGGTGGATCACCTTACGAGGGGGGCACCACGGTGGTGAGGTGTACGGGTGCGAGAGAATGGCGGCATGGAGATGCCGAGGAACGAAAGGTCACCGGAGAAGCCTCAGATCCTGGTTGTGGGCCAGGACGGGATGGCGCTCGGTGGCACCGGGGACGAGGACTCCCGCGAGATCCCGGTGACGGAGATGGTGGAACAGCCCGCCAAGGTCATGCGGATCGGCAGCATGATCAAGCAGCTCCTGGAGGAGGTGCGTGCGGCTCCCCTCGACGAGGCGAGCCGGGTGCGGCTCAAGGAGATCCACGCCAGCTCGGTGAAGGAGCTGGAGGACGGTCTGGCGCCGGAGCTGGTCGAGGAGCTGGAGCGGCTCTCGCTGCCGTTCACGGACACGGCGATCCCGAGCGATGCGGAACTCCGTATCGCGCAGGCGCAGTTGGTGGGCTGGCTGGAGGGACTCTTCCACGGGATCCAGACCACGCTGTTCGCCCAGCAGATGGCCGCGCGGGCGCAGCTGGAGCAGATGCGCCGGGCGCTGCCGCCGGGTGTCGGTGACGGCTCCGAGGAAGGCCAGCCGGGCGGCCGGGTGGGCGGCCCGTACCTGTAGTACGCCATGTCAAAAGGGCCCGGCAGCCGATACTGCCGGGCCCTTCCGCGTGTCCGGGTGGGTCAGGACGGGTTGCCCGTCGAGACGTTCAGCTGGATCTGGGGCATCTCCTTGGGGTCCACGTCGGTGCCGGCCGCCGGGAACTGTTCCATGACCGTGCCCTCGCCGTAGGTGTTCTCGTCCTCGGTTTTGGTCTTCACGTTCCAGCCCGCGGCCTGGAGGCAGGACTTGACCGAGGAGATGTACTTGAACTGGAAGTCCGGGATCCTGATCTTGGCGGGGTCGTTGTACGACTCCTCCGGCTCCGTGCACGCGGTCTTCTCGATCGTCTTCGACGTGTCGCCGTCGCGGTGGCCCTCCACCGCCGTCGCCGAATCGCTCGCACTGGAGCTGCTGCCGTTGCTGCCCAGGTCGGCCGAGCCGTTGTTGGACCTCGCCAGGGACGCGATCAGCGAGCCGATCGCGATGAGGGCGACGAGGATCGCGATGATGACCACCGGTTTGTTGCTTCTGCCGCCGCCTCCCCCGGCGGCCGGCGTCGGGTGCTGCGGGTTCAGGTTGTACGGCGGCGGGGTCGAGATGCCCTGCTGCCCGAACCCGACCGAGGCCGGCGTCTGGTAACCCGGCTGCTGCGGATAGCCGTAGGCGGGCGAGGGCGGCGCGGGCGCCGGAGTGCCGTGGTACGGGCCCGGGTGGTACGGCGTCTGTACGGGACCGGTGGGCGCCGGGGCCGCCTGGTCGACGGGCGGGAACACCGCGGAGCCGACACCCGCGCCGCTCTGCGCGGGCGCGCCCGGCACGATGCTCGGGGCCGCCGTGTGCAGCGAGGACGCCACGCGCAGACACTCCTCGCGCATGGACTCGGCGTTCGGGAAGCGCTCGTTCGGGTTCTTCTTCAGCGCGCGGGCGACCAGCGCGTCCACGGCCGGCGGCAGCGAACGGTTGATCGAGGAGGGCGCGACCGGCTCCTCCTGCACATGCGCGTAGGCGATGGCCAGCGGCGAGTCCGCGTCGAACGGCAGCCGCCCGGTGACCAGTTGGAACAGCATGATGCCGACCGAGTACAGGTCGCTGCGCGCGTCCACGCCCCGGCCGAGCGCCTGCTCCGGGGAGAGGTACTGCGGGGTGCCGACGACCATGCCGGTCTGCGTCATCGAGGTGACACCGGACTGCATGGCGCGGGCGATGCCGAAGTCCATGACCTTGACGACGCTGCGCTTGGTCATCATCACGTTGCCCGGCTTGATGTCCCGGTGGACCAGGCCCATCTCGTGGCTGATGTCCAGCGCGGCCAGCACGTCCGCGGTGATCTTCAGCGCCTTGTCGGCGGGCATCGCGCCGAACTGCCGTACGTCCTCGTCGAGTACGGAGCCCAGCGGGCGGCCCTCGACGTACTCCATGACGATGTACGGCATCGTCGAGCCGTCGAGGACGTCCTCGCCGGTGTCGAAGACGGAGACGATGTTGGTGTGCGTGAGCTTGGCCACGGCCTGGGCCTCGCGGCGGAAGCGCTCGCGGAAGGCCTGTTCACGGCCGAGCTCGGTGTGGAGGGTCTTGATCGCGACCTGACGGTCGAGCACCGAGTCGTAGGCGAGGTGCACAGAGGCCATGCCGCCCTCGCCGAGCAGGTCGCGCAGCTGGTAGCGGCCACCCGCCAGCGCGCGCCCCGTATACCGGCCGTGTGCGCCGTCCTGGCTCATGTTCCGTGTCCCCCATCGGCGCCGGCTCAGTGATCGAATGTGCCATTCCCGGCCAAGTCTGCCGGAGGGCACTGACACGTCAAGCGCGGTGCCCGATCCGTGACCGTACGCGAAAGAAGAGTCGTGGAAGCGTTACAGGTGCTGTACCGGCGGTACACAGAATTTGCACGACGGCGCGTGATACCGATTTGATGGCCGGTCCGTCTCCGGACGATTCCGGCACTGATCCCGGAACGGCGGCTTGCGCCGAGCCTGTAGCGTGGCCGACGGAGACCGTAACAACACCGCGCGCACCGCGGGCAGAAACGACGGCGAGGACTGATGGCACAGCAGCACGCTCAGGGCCCGTCCGACCCCGAGGCGGCTGGCGGCGGAATGTCGGACGCACCGGAACTGTGGGGCAACGGCGGACTGGTCGGCGACGGCCGGTACCGGCTGACCCACAGACTGGGCCGGGGCGGTATGGCCGAGGTTTTCGCGGCCGAGGACGTCCGGCTCGGGCGCACAGTAGCGGTCAAGCTGCTCCGTTCCGACCTGGCCGAGGACCCGACCTCCAAGGCCCGCTTCACGCGCGAGGCCCAGTCGGTGGCCGGGCTCAACCACCACGCGATCGTCGCCGTGTACGACTCCGGCGAGGACACGGTGTCCACGGGCGGCTACGGCACGGGCGGCGGCCAGTCCGTGCCCTACATCGTCATGGAGATCGTCGAGGGGCGGACGATCCGCGACCTGCTCCTGAACGCCGAGGCGCCCGGGCCCGAGCAGGCCCTGATCATCGTCTCCGGTGTCCTGGAGGCGCTCGCCTACTCGCACCAGCACGGCATCGTGCACCGCGACATCAAGCCCGCGAACGTGATCATCACGCACAACGGCGCCGTCAAGGTCATGGACTTCGGCATCGCGCGCGCCCTGCACGGGGCGTCCACGACGATGACGCAGACCGGCATGGTCATGGGCACGCCCCAGTACCTCTCCCCGGAGCAGGCGCTCGGCAAGGCCGTCGACCACCGCTCCGACCTGTACGCGACGGGCTGCCTCCTCTACGAACTCCTCGCGCTGCGGCCCCCGTTCACCGGCGAGACCCCGCTGTCGGTGGTCTACCAGCACGTCCAGGACATCCCGGTCCCGCCGTCCCAGACCTCGGGCGGCGTCTGCCCGCCGGAGCTCGACGGCCTCGTCATGCGCTCCCTCGCCAAGGACCCGGACGACCGTTTCCAGACGGCCGAGGAGATGCGCGGGCTGGTCCAGTACGGCCTGCAGATGCTCTACGACCAGGGCGGCCACACCGGTACCTGGAACACCGGCCCGGTGACCGTGGCGAACGGCCAGGGGACTCCGCCGGGAGGCTTCGCGGGCACGACGATGATGCCCCACGACTCCTCCGGCACCACACAGATCCCGCAGCCGATCCTGCCGGGCGGCTACGGCAACGGCGACGACGGCGGCTTCGAGGGGCACGGCAACCACGGCAGCGGCCGGGGCAAGCTGTGGATCCTCGCCGTGCTCGCGGTGATCGCCATCGCGGCGGGTGTGGCGCTGGCCATGAACAACACCGGCAACGGCAGCGGCGGTTCGGGCACCACACAGTCGCCGACGACCTCGCAGTCCGCCACGGACGACCAGTCCAGCGAGTCGCCGAGCGACGACACGACCGCCTCGCCGTCCGACACGAACACGGACGACAGCGGCACGAGTTCCGGTTCGAGCTACACGCCGTCGCGCACGCCCTCGTACACGCCGTCCGAGACGGCCACCGAGAAGCCTTCGAGCACTCCGTCCGCGACGGCCTCCGAGGAGCCGTCGGACACCCCGACCGCGTCGACCTCGGCGGACCCGACGGACACGGGCGATCCCGGTGACGACGGCGGTGCCGGCACCGTCGCCGGCGCCCTGGGCGCCGGCTGACCCTCACGCACAACGACACGCGCGCGTGCACCCCGTAACAGGGGTCCACGCGCGCGTGCCGTTTTCCGTCGTCCTCTAGAGGGCGCACTCCGTGAAGGCCTCGCACACCGCGTCGTACTCCCGCGTCCACCACACGGCGAGCGCCGAGGCCGCCGGGAACTGGGGGTCCGCGCGGGTGTCGCCGCGTTCGTAGTGCCAGCGCAGCATCCAGAAGTCGTTGAGCCGCTCCCACCACACCCGGTGCACGGCGGCGGCGAGTTCGGAGGGCGTGGCACGCGCCGCACGCCGGTACGCGTGCGCGTACGCCCGCACCTTCGGCAGGTCGAGCGCCCCGTCGGGCCGTACGAAGAAGATCGCGGCGGCGCGTACGGCCTCCTCGGCGCGGGGCTGCACGCCTAGCCGGTCCCAGTCGACGATCGCGGCGGGGGCGTCGCCCTTGTAGAGCAGGTTGAACGGGTGGAAGTCCCCGTGCACCCACCCCACGCAGCCCCCGCGCGGCGGACGCCGGTCCGCGTGCCGCTCCAGCAGCTCCCGGCGCTCCAGCAGCCGGTGCCCGGCCAGCTCGTCGAA